>JAOZSR010000094.1 GCA_029939575.1 Fidelibacterota bacterium | reverse complement strand
GCAATTCGCCCCCACAAAGCAATTCGCCCCGACAGGGCAATTCTCTCTGATAAAATCTATTTGGCAAAGAAATTATTGGGAACACATTATTCGAAATGAAAATGAATTTATTCGAATTTCAAAATATATCAGAAATAATCCTACAAAATGGCAAAAGGACAAATTAAACGGCGGTAAAGGAAATTCCATAATGGAATCATTATCATCCTATAATGAAGAAATTTGGATGGTATAATTATTTTTTTCAAAATTTGATAGATTTGTGATATTTGCCTACATTATCTCAATACTGTCATTTAGCATTCACAGAAAAAATGTAATATGATAAATATAGTAAAAAGTACAAAACGAAAGATCAAACAATACTTGTTGCGTCCCGGGAGAATCGTGGATTTTCTCATATGTGGAACTCAGAAGGGAGGAACTTCTTCTTTACATTCATATCTCAAGAAACATCCTGACATTTGTATGGCTAACAGGAAAGAAGTCCATTTCTTTGATAATGAAACAAATTTCTCTAGGGGCAAACCAGATTATTTCAAATATCATTCTTATTTTAGCCCCAAAAAAAATCACAGGATTATGGGAGAAACGACCCCTATATACATGTATTGGGATAATGCACCCGGGAGAATTTTTGATTATAATCCGAAGATAAAACTGATTATTCTGTTAAGAAACCCTATAGAAAGAGCATATTCACATTGGAATATGCAACGAAATAGAGGCTTTGACAATTTTTCCTTTTGGGATTCATTAAATATCGAGGAAGAAAGGAGAATGGAGTCATATCCTTTACAAAATAGAAAACACTCATATACAAACCGGGGTTTTTATTTAAAGCAGTTAAAAAAACTATGGTCCTACTTTCCAAGAGATAGGGTATTGATATTAAAAAGCGAAGACCTAAAAGGAGAGCCTGAAAAAACATTAAATCACATTTGCAATTTTCTGCAAATAAGTCAATTCAGTTCAATTATATCAGAGAACGATAATTTAGGGCTCTATAAATCATCTATGAGTGAAAAAGAGAAAAATTATCTTAAATCCATTTTCGAACAAGAAATAAAAGAATTAGAAGCAGAATTAAATTGGGATTGCAGTGAATGGTTAAATGGATAAATCCCTATTGCACTTCTTAAACAAACGCTAACAAGTCTTACCGGATGGCAATTTCACTAATCTTTATTGTTGTATATGAACTTTGTTAGTTATCTTGTAACAAATTTCCTGATTTCAATATAATTTTTGGTAGATTTTTCAAATATTGCAAGTTAAATTGAGCAAAAATTAGGAGATAGAATTTGAAATTTGAATTTATGAAAAATAGTAATAAAAAATGTGTAATATTCATTTTTTTATTTATCGGGTTAAGCCTGGGGATTAGTCAGGAGCAAACTGTTGGTTTGTTTATTAATGATTCTTCATCTTATAACGGCTATACTTTATTTACACCCAAATCTTCAAAAAATACATATTTAATTAACAACGATGGACTATTAATCAATAAATGGGAAAGTGATTATATTCCAACAATGACTGTGTACATGCTTGAAAATGGTAATTTGCTGAGGTCATCGAAAATAACTGATGGCGGCGCTCAGGGCGGAGGTTTCCAGGAATTATTATGGAATGGTGAAGTTGCCTGGGAATACTGCAATGTTTTGCAACATCATGATATTGAGCCATTACCCAATGGAAATGTATTATTGATTTTAAATGAAACAAAAACAGGAGAGGAAGCGATAGAAGCAGGTTTCAATCCTGAAGTAGTTGGATCTAAATTGCGAGTCTTACATATTATTGAAGTTGAAAATAGTGGATTATCAGGATCAAATATTGTATGGGAATGGCATGTATGGGATCATTTGGTTCAGGATATAGATTCTACCAAAGCAAATTATGGAAATGTTTCTGAGCATCGTGAATTATTAGATGCAAACTTTATGTATGATGGTTCCATTGATTGGCTTCACCCAAATTCGGTTGAATACAATTCGGAATTAGATCAAATTTTAATTAGCTATCGACATATCAATGAGATATGGATTATTGACCATAGCACAACTACAGAAGAAGCAGCCTCTCATGCTGGCGGAAATAGCGGAAAAGGCGGAGATATTTTATTTCGCTGGGGAAATCCTGCCAGTTATAAAATGGGAACAATTGAAGATCAAAAATTATTTGGACAGCATAATGCCAATTGGATCGAACCGGGAATAAATGGTGAAGGTAATATTATATTATTCAATAATGGTCTGAATCGACCTGATAGTTCTTACTCTTCTGTGGATGAAATTATTCCACCGGTTGATGATAATGGATTTTATTCTTATGAACCGGATAGTGCTTTTGGACCTTTGAATTTTAAATGGTCTTATATATTGGAAGATGAATATTTTTCATCAAAATTTTCCAGTGCTCAAAGATTACCAAATGGCAATACTCTGATTTGCTCGGGAAATCATGGTGTTTTTATTGAGATTACTCCTGAATATGAGATAGTATGGAAATATGTAAACCCGGTTGATGATGATGGCCCTGTTATGCAAGGCGATACGATTCTTATTAATAATGTAGGTCAATGTTATAAATATAGTCCGGATTTTCCGGGATTTTCCGGTTTGGATTTAACCCCTGGTGAACCAATTGAAATTTATCCTGCTGAATCAGTTGTTGGTAATCAGATTAATGAAAAAAAGTTTAGATTATATAATAATTTTCCTAATCCCTTTAACCCTAAAACCACAATTTCTTATGATGTTTCGGTGGCAACAAAAATACATTTGGATATTTTTAATATCAGAGGTGACAGGATAATTACATTAGTTAATCAGAATAAACAACCCGGAAATTATTCTGTAGATTGGAATGGGAAAAATAGCAATGGCGATCCTGTTCCCAGTGGAGTCTATTTTTTCAAATTATTCAGCGAAGGAAATGCTTTTACAAAAAAAATGTTATTGTTGAAATAATATTATATGTTTAGAGATGCAGAAAAAGAGTTGAATTAAAGGATAATAGAAATAACAGGATTTACTTTTAAAGATAATGTAATAATAATAACCGGTGCTTCTTCCGGAATCGGACGGGAATTGGCAATACAGTTTTCTAAACATGGAGCCAATCTTATCCTGGCTGCCAGAAACAGAGAAAATTTAATTAAAGTTGCTGAATTTTGTCAGACAAAAGGAGGGAAGGCGCTTGCTGTTCAAACCGATATAACTGACAAAATTCAATGTAAGCAGTTAATAGAGCGTGCAATTCAGGAATTTGGCCGTATTGATACTTTGATAAATAACGCCGGTATTTCGATGTTAGCCAATTTTGATGAAATTGAAGATATAACTTTGCTTGAAAAAATCATGAAAGTGAATTATTTCGGAAGTATGTATTGTACACATTTTGCATTGCCATATTTAAAGAAAACAAAGGGTAGAATTGTTGCTGTTTCCAGCCTGACCGGAAAAACAGGCGTGCCTACCAGAAGTGGATATAGTGCAAGCAAACACGCTATGGCAGGATTTTTTGATTCAATTAGAATAGAATTGGCTGGCTCCGGAGTCAGTGTAACAACACTTTATCCTGGATTTATCGCTACCGAAATGAGAGAAAATGCTCTCAACAAAGACGGTGTATGTTTGGGAATTAGTCCTATGAACGAATCAAATATGATGAGTGTCAGCAAAGGAGCCGGGATAATTATAAATGCTATAGCTAAACGAAAACGTGAAGTTGTAATGACTTTTAAAGCGAAATTTGGGTTATGGGTAAAATTGATTTTTCCCGGACTGGTTGATTACATCGCTAAAAAAGCAGTTGAAAAATAAAGAATGTTGTTTGTAATAATGATGTATCTCTGATTTTTTGCTATAAAGCCTTCGTTTCTATAATAATTCTGAAAATTCCCACTCCTAAAAAGTGTTTTATAAGGGATTCTAAATATTTTTCCCATTTGTACTATTGCTAAATCCTTTGATTTTGTTAAAATCAAAGGATTTAATAAATTTTACTAACTCTATTATTCAATATTTAAAATAATATTAATTAAAATTGTAATATCAAGTATATCAATATTTGTATCCTGATTAATATCAGCCGCCAGAAATTCCAATTCATCTGGAGTGTCATCTCCAAGGATAAACCTGACAATCATGATTATGTCAGTTACTACAATCTCACCATCACCATTAATATCACCAATTAATGGTGCGTTTTCTTCAATTTCGAAAAAATCCAGGATTCCGTTTAAATAATTATATTTGGTACTTGTTCCGGTTTCCCCATCAATTAATCCGCCAAATTCACAACTTGATGCAATTGTGCGATAATTATCTGCTTCATTTGCAACGGTACATGTATATTGTGGGTCGTCATTGTTAAAAATTGTAAAAGCCTGTTCGGTTGCCGGTGAAAATCTATCAATATATTTATTGTCACCGCCATATACAAAATACATTGATTCGGTAAATGTACCGGCAATACCCGAGATAGTTGAAAGATCGTCAGAGCCATCAGATGTATTGGCAATATTGAAAAAAGAATGTAAACTGGTTGGAGAATCAAAACCCCAGGTTTCGCCACCTTCCATATATAAATTTCCACCATTTGACAGGAAATTTTTGAGGTTATTTACATCAGATTCCTCAAGTTTTGTGTTGTCAGGATAGATACCGAGACAAAGAAATATTCCTTCATAGTTATTTAGATCTCCGGATGGAAGTTCAGTAACTATCTCCGCTGATCTGTCAAGGGAATCAGTCAGGGCATAAATAACAGGTCCGGAATTATGATTCTGGTCAAGATCAATAATTAGAATAGGAGGAGTACCAATTAGTATTTCGAAATCAATTTGTTTTGAATATCCTCCTGATGCAGTAAGTGATAGTAATAATTCTGCTTTGTGACCCAATGGTGTTCCGGTAGCTGCTTTGAGAGTGAAGTTTGTATTGGAAGTACTGGTTTCCCAACTACCAATTCCCGGAAATGAAGATTGATATTGCTGAATATTGAGATAATTGTCGTCACTTGTCAGTAATCCATTAATATTTAATGCCGGATCGGTTCCACGGTTAATCAAAGAAATTTGTAGGTTAAAAGTTTCTCCGGGATCGGCTTTTCCATTATTATTGCCATTAAAATCATCTATTAGAAGATTGGATATGTTCAATTTTATTGGGAGAAATTCATAATTAATTGCTGCCATAACATCAATTATTCCCCAACCATATTGATTATTTGGATTATCAAGATTATCAGCAGTCATCATCATGGCTTCTTTAACCATTGCCGGCGTCCAGTCAGGATGAGCGGATAGGATTACTGCTGCAGCACCTCCGACAAGTGGAGTAGATAGGGATGTTCCATCAACTCCAGTATATGAGGAGTTACTTGAAGTTCCGGCACAATGAGTGTTGACTCCCCGTGCTAATACTTCGGGTTTAATACGTCCATCTGCAGTAGGACCATGGGAACTAAAGTAAGCCAGGCTTCCACTATTATCAACTGCACCGACAGTAATAACATTAAAAGCATCGGCAGGAGCAATAATTCCAGAAGTTCCTTCATTTCCGGCGGCATTCACACATACAACACCATTTGCTACTGCGATATCTACAGCAATTGTTGTGACCGCAGTGTTACCATCGAGATCTGAAAAATCATACCAATCAATATAACCAAGAGAACTGGAAACAACATCCGCACCCTGACTTTCACCCCATTCCAGGCCGGCAACATACCAGTCTTCTTCAATCGGATCTTCCTGAGATGTATCTTCTGTTTTTGCCAATAAAAAATTTGATTCATAGGCCGGGCCATATAATTCACCATCTTTTGAACCACCAAGTGTTGTCAGGGTATATGTTCCATGATCATGCTGGGCTGAAGGATCTCCTGCTTCATTTTGAGTAGTTTCATCATTATTAATAAAATCCCATTCCGCAATGATCTGGTCGTTTGGAATTGCCTCATGATCGGTTTTAAAGCCTGTATCCAGCATTAAAACAGTAACTCCCTGGCCTTTATATCCATTTTCATGAGCTTCAATTACATTAATCTGCTCTAGTTGAGCGTATGAATCACCATAATTTGTTTTAGGATTGTTATCTGATTTGGATGGAAGATTTTTTTTGATGATTGGACTGCGTTTTCCGGATAGAACCAAATTTATTTTTGCTATAAATTGAAAATTGGAAATTTGTTCTAATTGGAGTTTGGTTGCTTGTACAGAAATGGCATTTAACCATTTTGATTTTGTACGAAGTGTGATGCCGGTATTTAATATCTGTTCGACATATATTTGATTCACATCAATGTCTTTAAAATCTACTAAATTAGTTTTAACTTTGGCTCTTCTTTTTCTGACTTTGGACTCCATATTAATTAAAATATCCTGTATAGCAGATTGATAGCCGGATTCTGTGAAAATGTCTTTGTCAGTAAAATATATCCAGGCCTTTATGGGTTGATTATTATCAACCTGAGCGAATTTATGTTGAATTGCTTTATCAAACACAGATACGCTTTTTTGTCTGTGTAATTGCTGAATATTAAATTCTGCAAAAGTAAAATTTGTAATTAGAAAAAAAAGTATGACAGGTAAAAGTAATTTTTTCATTTGTTCTCCAATTTTTTTCAAATCTACTATTATTGAAACTCTGGTACAAGCAGGAATTTTGGTTATTTTTTTTTGTCAATAAGATATTAAGGAACCTGGAAGAATGATGTTATAGCTAAAATAAACTAATATTAAATTTTACTTTTATAGAATAGGAATATTAGTAAATTTACCGAGAATATGTTAATTAAAAAGATTTTGGATAAAAATTGAATATTAAAACGAATCAATCATTTGAAGAACAAAAATTTACAAATCTCAACTATAACCAGGAGATTTTGTCGTCTAAATTCTTTGTAAATTGTGATTTTGAACAGTGTAATTTTACAGATATAAACTTTATAAATTCCAAATTCACTGAATGCACATTTACAGATTGTGAAATCAATATATCAAAATTTGACGGGTGCAAACTACAGGAAGTCTCATTTAATAAATGTAAATTAGCCGGTATAGATTTTTCTGCTGTAAATGAGATTTTACTTAAAATTGATTTTAAAGAATGTCTGATAAATGGGTGCAATTTTGCAAATTTAGAATTAATGCATACATCTTTTCGGGAATGTATTATCAAAGAATCGGATTTTTATGAAACTGATTTATCAGGTGCTGATTTTTCTAAAAGCGATCTAAATACAACACTTTTTCAAAATACAAAATTAGAGAAAGCAGATTTTAGAGAAGCAATTAATTATGCTATTGATCCTAAAAATAACAAAATTAGCAAAGCCTGTTTTTCTATGCCGGAAGCACTCCAACTATTAAGTTTTTTTGATATTAACATTGAATAATTTTTTAATAGATAAATTATGGCAAATAAATTTTCAAATTCGGTTAATACTCACGAATATCCAAAAATTTTTCATCGCTTTTTGTTTTTACTACGACTACAGCATTTTGTTACTAACATATTAACCCTGCGTACCTGGTATATTAAAAAATTACTGTCAAAACTTTTCTGTTCTTTTGAAAAACCTTTTCGATTTGTTGATGCCGGATTTGGGACAGGAGACATGATATTTCCTTATGTTTCCTCTTTTGCTGATTCACATTTTATTGGAATAGATATAGAAAAAAATAATGTTGATTTTTGTAATAATTATGCCAGAAAGAAGCAAATTAATAATGTGGAATTCATCCAGTCTGATCTTTTGGATTTTAGAATTGAAAAAAAAGCAGATGTAATTTTATGTGTCGGAGTAATGCATTATATAAAAAATGATATCAAAGTTTTCCGTAATTATTATGATAATCTCAATCAGGGCGGAAGTCTTGTTTTGTATTCTCCGGTTAATTATAAAAGAATTATCCCCGGCTATAATAAATTAATAAATAAATATTTCAAGGATATTGATTATGATACCTGTAATCAAATCTGTCGCCAATATACTCCCGGAGAAATTCGGGAAAAATTACAAATAGCAGGATTTAAAATTAAATCTGAGACTTTTACTTATGGCTTTTTTGGGAAAATCGCTCATGAAATATATTCAATATGTCTTTATGTTTTGGGTAAGTATCATTGGAGTTTTGGAATTTTGTCGATTTTAATGCTGACAATGTTTTTACCATTCATATTATTACTAATGACTGTTGATTTTTTTAAAAAACATAAAACCGGTAATGGTTTGCTAATAGTTGCTGAAAAAGAAAATACAATTAAATCATAATATTTAACCTATAAGTTCGAATATGACTGAAATTGGATAATTTTTTTGTATCTTTTCCTGATTATTGGCTATATTGAATTAATCAAACAAAATAAATAATCCGTTGGATAATTAACTATTCTTGTATAGTTTTTACTATGATTAAGAATTTAGAAAATATAAAAACTAATTTAAAATTAGTAGAAATAAAGCCAACTTTTCAGCGTTTAGCTATTTATGATTATTTAGACAAAAATCGAATTCATCCTAATGTAGATGTAATTTTTGAAAATATTGTAAAACAGATTCCTACTATGTCGAGGACTACAGTTTATAATACTATGAAATTATTTTTGGAGAAGGGATTAATTCAGGACCTTAATATTACCGGAACCGAATCTTCTTATGATATAAATACTGTTCCTCATCATCATTTCTTTTGTAAAACCTGTTCAAAAATATTTGATATTTCAATTCAATGTCCTCATGGATATGATCAACTTAAAAAAATTGATGGTAACCAAATTGAAGAAGTGCATGGATATTTTAAAGGCATTTGTAAAGAATGTTTGGGTAAAACAAACTAAATTACCTTAGTTACATTTTTTTCGAAAAGTTATAAAAATACTTGACAATGTAATAGTTTGTAATTAATTTCACTTTGTAATGATTACAAATTTAAAAAATATTAAAACTATTATTTCAAGTAAAGGAGTTAAAGCTACTTTTCAACGAATTAAAATTATGGAATATTTACTTAATAATAAAAGTCATCCAACTGTAGAAGAAATTTTTATAGCTTTGGTAAAACAAATTCCAACTCTTTCAAAAACTACAATATATAACACCTTAAATTTGTTTGTGGAAAAAAATATTGTTAAAACTTTGAATTTTTCCGGAGTTGAAACACGGTATGATGTGGTAGCAAAGTCTCATCATCATTTTATTTGTAAAAGATGTAGAAAAATTTATGATGTTAATGTTGAATGTAATTTTTTATGTGATGAAAATAAAGTAGTTAATGGAAATCAAATTGAAGAAGTAACTGGTTATTTTAAAGGTATTTGTAAAAAATGCTTAAATAATGACAAGGCATTGAATTAAAAAGAAAGGATATTAAAAATGAAAAAATATGTATGTTCAGTTTGCGGTTATATTCATGAAGGAAATGAACCACCAGAAAAATGCCCTCAATGTGGTGTTGGACCAGATAAATTTGTTGAAAAAATCAGCGGTTCAGATAAAGAATGGGCAGATGAACACAAAATTGGCATTGCTAAAGGTGTTGATGCTGAAATAGTAGAAGGATTAAAAGCTAATTTTATGGGAGAATGTACAGAAGTTGGGATGTATCTTGCTATGAGCAGACAGGCTGATAGAGAAGGTTATCCTGAAGTTGCAGAAGCTTATAAAAGAATTGCTTATGAAGAAGCAGACCATGCATCAAAGTTTGCTGAATTATTGGGCGAAGTAGTAGTTCCTGATACAAAAACAAATCTCCAGATGCGTGTAGATGCTGAACATGGTGCTTGTCAGGGTAAAAAAGACCTTGCCACAAAAGCTAAACAGTTAAATTATGATGCAATTCATGATACTGTACATGAAATGTGCAAAGATGAAGCACGTCACGGAAGAGCATTTGAAGGATTATTGAAAAGATATTTTGGCAAGTAAAAATATAAATATTAAGGAGGGTTGAAATTATGGAGAATAAAGAAAAAGTTTTAGCAAAGATGCAATCAGAGGCAAAACCATTACGTCCGGGAGAAATTGCAGATTTAACAGGTATTGACAAAAAAGATATTTCTAAATATATTAAAGAACTAAAGGCTGAAGAAAAAGTATATTCACCAAAAAGGTGTTTCTATCAGGCAAAATAAAATCAATAAACTCCGGGGAGGGAAAATATGGAAAATTTAAAGGGAACTCAAACAGAAAAAAATATTTTAACAGCCTTTATAGGTGAATCTCAGGCAAGGAATAAATATACCTATTTTGCAAGTGTAGCAAAAAAAGAGGGTTTTGTACAGATTTCATCCATTTTTGAAGAAACTGCCAATCAGGAAAAAGAACATGCAAAAAGACTTTTTAAATTTCTGAAAAGTGGCGATTCTGTTGCCATTAATGCTGAATTTTCAGCTGGAAAAATCGGTAATACCATGGAAAATTTAAAAGCAGCAGCAGGTGGTGAAAATTATGAGTGGACTACAATGTACCCTGAATTTGCAAAAACTGCCAGAAAAGAAGGTTTTGAACAGATTGCAGATACTATGGAAGCTATTGCTGTAGCAGAAAAACATCACGAAAATCGTTATAATAAACTGTGGAAAAATATAGAAAACGAGAGCGTATTCAAAAAAGGTGAAAAACTTGTCTGGCGTTGTAGAAATTGTGGTTATCTACACGAAGCAACTGAAGCGCCAAAATTATGTCCGGCCTGTGCTCATCCACAGTCACATTTTGAAGTATTTGTAGAAAAATATTAATTATTTGGAAATGAAAGGGTAAAGTTATGAAAAAATATGAATGTACAATTTGCGGTTGGGTTTATGACCCTGAAAAAGGCGATCCTGATAGTGGGATAAACCCGGGAACATCCTTTGATGATATTCCTGATGATTGGGTATGTCCTGAATGTGGTGTTGGCAAAGATGATTTTGAGGAAGTGGAGGAATAAATGGCAATACAAACAGTTAAACAAACTGTTTTTTCTGTTGGAGCCAAACATTGGGACAGACGACTTTTTGATGAATTAATTCCATTGCCAGATGGCACAACCTATAATTCATACCTTGTGGAAGGATCTGAAAAAACCGCCTTGATAGATTCTGTTGATCCTGATACATTGAATGATTTATTTGAAAATCTAACAGATCATGGCGTTTCAAAGATTGACTATATTATTGCGAATCATGCAGAACAGGATCATTCAGGTGGAATTCCCGCTGTTCTTGCAAAATATCCTGAATCAAAAGTTGTGACAAATGAAAAATGTAAGAATATGTTAATTGATTTATTGGATATCCCTGAAAATAAATTTCTGATTATTGAAGATCAGGAGATTTTGAACCTTGGTGATAAAACACTACAATTTTTTCTGACACCCTGGGTTCACTGGCCTGAAACTATGCTAACTTATCTAAAGGAGGATAAAATCCTTTTTTCATGTGATTTTCTGGGATCTCACTTTGTATCCAGTGAATTATTTGTAAAGGATGAAGTCAAGGTATACGAATCTGCAAAACGTTATTATGCAGAAATAATGATGCCATTTAGAAAAAAGATTAGAGGTTATTTGGCAAAATTGAATGATATTGAAATTGATATGATAGCGCCAAGCCATGGTCAGATTTATGATAAACCGGAATTAATTCTGAATGCTTACAATGACTGGACATCGGATAATGTTAAAAATGAAGTTGTTATCCCTTATGTTTCTATGCATGGAAGCACAAAACAAATTGTAGAATATTTGACTAATGCATTGATTCAAAGAAATATCACAGTGAAACCCTTCAATTTGACTGTTACAGATATTGGTGAATTGGCAATTAAATTAGTTGATGCAGCAACAATAGTTATTGGTTCCCCGACAGTATTAGGAGGTCCGCATCCATCTATTGTTTCCGCGGCATATCTGGCAAATGTTTTAAGGCCAAAAGCCAGGTTTGCGTCTGTTGTCGGTTCCTATGGTTGGGGTGGTAAAATGGTTGAAAAAATAGCCGGAATGCTTGGCAATCTAAAAGTAGAAATATTATCTACCGTAATGGTAAAGGGTAGCCCGAAAGAAATTGATTTCAAAGCCTTAGATAAACTGGCTGATGAAATTCTTAAAAAACATGAAAATTTAAATTTAAAAAAGGAGTGAGTGATGAGTTCATTGAATTCAAGTGAAATATATCAATTTGCGGTGAAAATTGAGGAAAATGGTGAAAAGTTTTACCGAACTATGGTTAATAAATTTGATAATCGGGAGATAAAAGATTTATTTTCATTTTTAGCTGATGAAGAAGTTAGTCATAAATCAATTTTTAAGAAAATGTTATCAAAATTTGAAAAGTACGATCCGCCTGAAAGTTATCCCGATGAATACTTTGATTATTTGGAAGCTTACGCAGAGAATCTGGTATTTGGTTTTGATAAGTTTGACGATGATATTGAAAAAATTAATGATGTCAAATCTGCTATTCGATTCGCTTTGGGAAAAGAACTTGATACAATTCAATATTTTCAGGAAATGAAAAACCTGGTAAATGAAAATGAACACAACAAAATTGAAGCAATTATTGAAGAAGAAAGAAAACATGTTGTAAAATTATACAAAGCTCAAAAAGAAATATCAGATTAATGGTATTTTTTTAATAATAATATTGAAGGAGAAGTACAATGGAAGAAACAAAAATTAATATGCCGTTACTGGGAGATGATTTCCCCGAATTAAAAGTAAATACTACACAGGGAATGATGAATATTCCCGGTGATTACAAAGGTAAATGGTTTGTTTTGTTTAGTCACCCTGCTGATTTTACACCAGTATGTACAACAGAATTTGTGGCTTTTCAGAATAGATATGAAGAATTCAAAAAATTAAATTGTGAACTTATTGGAATGTCAATTGACCAGGTTTTTTCTCATATTAAATGGATTGACTGGATCAAAGATAATTTAGATATTGATATCAAATTTCCGATTATTGCTGGCAATGATGCCCTTGCTATGAAATTGGGAATGTTGCATCCTGGCAAAGGAACGAATACAGTACGTGCTGTATTTATTGTTGATCCAAAAGGTAAAACAAGGATCGTGATATATTATCCACAGGAAATTGGAAGAAATTTTGATGAAATACTAAGAGCTGTGAAAGCACTTCAAACATCTGACCAAAACGGCGTTGCCACACCTGCTGATTGGCCAAATAATGACTTTCTTGGAGATAGTGTTATAATACCACCGGCTTCAAA
>JAOZSR010000001.1:45617-94924 GCA_029939575.1 Fidelibacterota bacterium | reverse complement strand
ACAAAAATTGCTTGAAGAAATAATTTTATTCCACTAATTATTTTTGGCTCTATGTAATTTGATATTCTCCTTCAAAGACTCGGGGTTAAAACCCCGAACCGTTTATTAGAATTTTTTGAATCCACGAGATAAATCTCGTGGCAATTCAAATCTCGTGGCTATTCAAATCTTGTGGCAGTTCAAATTATTGATTAATCTAAAAAGATATAAAGAGATCGTAAAAAATCACTTACTTAAATTCCACTAACCATTAAGAATCACATAGAGTCTTATTTTTAATCCACTTGATAAGATAAATTCTTAATATTTCCAGTAACAAAATTAGCCTATTTTCATTTTTAATAAAAAATGAATTGATTGAAAGTATGGAAATCCGCATATTTAAAAGTAAATAACATATATTTGGAGATTATGAAAATAACAAAAAACATACCCAGCGAACATACTCAAAAAAAGAAAATTTTGGTTGCAGATGATGAAGAGTTAATTCTTGAGATAATGGATAATTTTTTATGTGAAGATTATGAGGTGCTAAAAGCTAATAATGGTTCAGATGCGATAGTTATTGCCTATGAAGAAGATATCGACCTGATAATTTTAGATGTTAATATGCCGGGATTAAATGGATATGAAGTTTGCAGGATTTTAAAAAATGCCGATAATACAAAAAATATTCCGATTATCTTTTTAACCGGATTAAAAGATCGTGAAAGTAAATTAGAAGGATTAAAAGCCGGAGGAAATGATTTTTTAACAAAACCAGTTGATACATTTGAGTTAAAATTGCGGGTCAGAAATATGCTTTATCTCAATGATTATTGGAAAATGTTGGAAAATTATAACCTTGTGTTGGAACAGGAAGTTGATAAAAAAACTACCGAACTCAAAACCGCATATAAAGATCTTGCTCTGGCAAACCGCAAAATTAAAGATGGATATATTGATACAATCTACAGACTTTCTTTGGCTGCCGAATTCAAGGATCCGGATACTGCAAGTCATTTATTAAGAATTAGTAAACTTTCCTCCTATCTGGCAAAAAAACTCAATTTCAGCGAAAATGATGTAGAAAGAATTTATTTTGCCAGCCCTATGCATGATATTGGGAAAATAGCCATTCCGGAATCTATTTTAATGAAACCAAATTCCTTAAATCGGAAAGAGATTTATAAAATGCAACAACATCCAATTATCGGGGAAAAACTTCTCCATGGTTCGGAATCTGATATAATAAATTCTGCAGAAAAAATAGCCTCGACTCATCATGAAAAATTTAATGGAAAAGGATATCCAAAAGGATTACAAAAAGATGAAATCCCGGTAGAAGGCCAGGTTGTAATGATTGTAGATGTTTATGATGCATTGCGTACTCCCAGGCCATATAAAAAACCCTACTCTCACCAGGAAAGCATCAATATTATTAATAAAGGTGACAATAGGGTAAGTTCAGATGATTTTAATCCTGAATACAAAACAGCTTTCCTGGACAATCATCATGAAATTAAAAATGTTTATGAAAATTCAATTAAAGAAATGATATCTTTTCAGAATATATTAAATAGTAGAGATTTTGATTCATTTAGGCTGAAAGAAATTGAAAATGACGATTACAGGCGATAAAATTATCTTTTCCGGGGTCCAAATAAGCCAGAGCCTATCCGCACCATATTACTTCCTTCTTCAATAGCAATTTTATAAGAAGCGCTCATGCCCATAGAAAGAGTTTTAATATCAGTATTTGGAATATGTTTGGCTTTTAATTGATCAAAGATAATTTTAAGATGTCGAAAATATGGTCGTAATGATTCAGGATTCTCAGTTACTGGTCCCATGGTCATTAATCCCTGCAGATGCAGATTGTTTAATTTTGAAATTTCTATAGCTAAATTCTCAATTTGGGTAAATTCCGGAAGAACACCTGATTTATTTGATTCGTTACCAATATTTACTTCAATAAACACTGGCAATCGCAACTTATTTGAATAAGGAACACGGCTATTAATTGCCCTGGCTTTTTTTAATGAATCAACTGTTTGGATAAGATCACAAAAGGCAAGAGTTTTATTAATTTTATTTGTTTGTAAATGACCGATCATGTGGAAACGAATTGATTGTGCCAAATCACCAAGTTGAGAATAAGCCAATTCTCCTTCCTGGATATAGTTCTCACCAATATTTGTTATTCCGGCATCAATAATTTCTCTGACTTCTTCTATATTTCTGGATTTTACAGCCGCTACAATAGTAACATTGCCAGGTATTTGATCTTGTATTTTTTTTAAATTTTCCTTAATTGACATATTGTCCCATTCCTATTAATCTATCATATTGTATATTAAAATTTTAAACTTTTTTCTTTTATTACCCAGCCACACCGGTTAAGGAGTTTCATCTATTAAAATTTTTCGTCATATTTGGTCCATAGATCATCACCCATTTTCCAGGCTTGTTTTACTACCCGGTCACCACAGTCTATACTATATTTTGTCAGAAAAGATTTTGCTTTATCGGGACTTTTTTTCAGAAGAATACAAGCATGTTTTTCAATTTCAACATTTTTTTCTATGAATTCTTTTTGGATTGGTTTCCATTTAGCCTGAACATCTTTATGCATATCGCCCCAACGCTGGGCTGTTAAAGTACCAAGTCGATTAAATGCCCACCAGGCCGAATCACGGGTAAAGCCATTTATTCTTCCGGGAACTTTATATGGCGCTGATACATCAGTAACCCCACAATAAACAGGAATATAAACGGATGTTGCCACATTATCCATAGCAAGCCATACAAGTCCGCCAACTTCATTTGGCAACCAATTTCTGGATTGAGTAATAGTAGCGTACATTGTGTACCAGCGAGCAATTTGACGTTCTCCACGCCAGCCCCAGCCGCCATTTATTTTAAAAATTTTATTCATATCGTATGGCATAAAGGGATTTGCTAATGGTGAAATGACTACTTTTCCATCTTTGTCTGTTGTAGTTATATTTTTTATAAAATTAAATGGAGTTCCCTGGTAATAATCCTGAAATACTGTTATCAATTTTTCAATTGTAACCAGAGTATCAGGTTTAACAGAAAAGGGATAATTCTCTGAATTTGCATTTAATTTTAAAGATGGTGCTACCAGATCAAAAACTCTCCACTCTCTACGACGAGCAGCAAAGGAATTTCTGCCATCCGGAGCATAAGCATAACAAAATTCAAATTCGCCATTTTCAGGATTCCACCATCCACTATCCTGGGCAACTTGAAAAATATTCTTTGAGGCCATGAAATAATCTGGATTATCCAGGTCAATTTGTCTGATCCTGCTTGCATTGGCATTTACTCCAACATGATCATCAGGAATTCGCTGAGCAGCCCAAACAGCTCCTTTGTTCCCTTTACCAGGACCAAGAATTTCAAAATGCCATACTTCTTTGGTATCTGCAATTGTTAAACATTCGCCTTCATCTGTATAACCATATTTTTGGGTTAATTCATCAGCTAACTTTATTGCTTCCCTCGCCTCGGTGCATCTTTCCAGCATCAGCTTGACTAATTGTTGACAGTCAATCAAACCATTTTCCGGTGAATGAAGCGTCTTTCGGCCTCCAAACGTGGATTCACCAATCGCTAATTGATGATCATTCATACATGGATAAGCAGTATTAATAAATCCATAGGTTGTTTTTACCTGGGGAATTTCACCGACCGGGATATGCTTATAAGTTGGCATTGCCAGGGAATCATATTTAGTTCTTTTAACCATTGTTGTCATGGCGTTTCGTGAGTGTTTTTTTGCGGGTGTAATGTCTAACCAACTACGGGTTCTATGGCTATCACAAGTATGGGAAGTAATCACCGATCCATCAGCGGAAGCTTTTTTCCCAACCATAATAGTAGTACATCCATCAGGATATCCCCCTTCCCAGTCTGGTTTTTCAGTGATTGGCTGTGAAAAGGCCGGGATTATGAAAATTATCAGAATGAAAAATTTTAAAGATATAAATAAATTTAAAAAAAGGTTTTTTCTTGATTTCATATTTTCCTCATAATTACCTAAAATTAAATGATATTCGACTAATGTAAATTTTCTAAGAGTAATAAAATTTTATATCTATATTGTAAATAAGTTAGAAATTTGAATTTCCTGTTCTAATTATTTTCGGCTTTTAAAACAAATAATTAATTATAATAATTTTTTAATTAATAGCAATTCGCTTTCAATACCTGTTATCAGATCTTCCATTATTGTGCTAACCTTTGGGATATCTTTAATCATTCCTACAGACTGGCCTGCCATCATGGAACCTGTCTCAATATCTCCTTTTTGCACTGCATTTTTCAGAGCGCCGTTCCAGTATTTTTCCATTTGGATTTGGGCTTTAAAGCGAGAAATTTTGCCAGAATTTAATTGTTCTATTAGTTTTTGCTGTAAATCTGAAAAATCATCAAAACCCTTATTCCTAAGTGTTCTGACAGGAACTACCGGAAGCCGTGCATCATATTGAGGAACAGAGATAGCGTCTCGCGAATTGGAACGTATGTAAAGTTTTTTCATATCCTGATGGATGCAACTTTCTTCTGAAATGGCAAATCTTGTTCCCATTTGCACGCCGGCTGCACCCATTAAAAGTAAATGAGCACACATTTTAGGAGATACAATTCCACCTGCAACAAAAATTGGAACATCGCGGGTTTCAAACAATACTTGTTGTAAAAGAACCGAAAGAGTAACCCTGCCTACGTGACCTCCTGCTTCCATTCCTTCCAGAATTAAAGCATCCGCACCATACCTGATCATCTGATCTGCAATAGATTTTGTGGAGGCAAAACAGATCACTTTTGCACCGCTTTCTTTAATTATTTTGACTTCATTCTTTTTGGGGATGCTCCCGGCAAAAATAACATAAGGCAATTTCATCCATTGTGAAAGATATAATTGTTCATGGTAAGATGGAGAAATTGTTATCAAATTTATGCCAAAAGGTTTATCAGTCAACTCACGGGTTTTATTTACTTGCTTTTCGAGAATATCAGCAGGAGTGTTAGCTGCGGCCAGACATCCAAATCCATTACTATTTGCAACAGCGGCTACAAGTTCAGGAGTGGAAACCCAGGCCATCGCACCGCATAAAATCGGAAATTTTACTTTAAGAAATTCACTTCCCTGTTTGAAAAACTTTTTTGTAATGTTTGTCCTCATATTTTTCTCTTCCCGTTAAAAATTAAGGAGAAAATTTTTATTTTATATCTGAAAAAATCAAATATCCCAATATTTCTGTTAGTGTCTATAATCTATTAATCTTTTTTAAAATTGGTAATAAAAAAAAAGCCCTGAAAAAAAATCAGGGCTTTTTGTAAAATGACGAAGTTAAATTAACGAACGAAACCCTTACGACCTGCGAAAATCGCATTATCGTCTAAGTCTTCTTCGATTCTCATTAACTGATTATATTTTTCAATTCTTTCACCACGGCATGGTGAGCCGGTTTTAATGTGACCGGTTTCGAGAGCAACAACAAAATCAGCGATAAAGCTATCAATGGTTTCTCCACTTCTGTGAGACACTTCTGCACCCCAACCTACTGACTTTGCCATTTTGATTGTGTTAATTGTTTCAGTTAAAGTACCTATTTGGTTCAATTTGATCAAAATACTATTTGCGCAGTTTTGCTCGATTCCTTTAGATAGACGTTCAACATTGGTAACAAAAAGATCATCACCAACAATTTCAATTTTATCACCGACTTTTTGGTTAAGTATTTTCCAGCCATCCCAATCATCTTCAGCCAGGCCATCTTCAATACTAATTAATGGATACTTGTTAACCCAATCACTATAAAGTTCAACCATTTCTTCAGAAGTCAATTCTCTGCCTTCTGTTTTTAATTCATATCTTTTAGTTTTTACATTGTAAAATTCAGTTGAGGCAGGATCAAGAGCCAGAGCAAAATCATCACCCGGTTTGTAACCTGCTTTTTCAATTGCTTCCAGGATTAATTTAACAGCATCTTCATTTTTATCTAAATGAGGAGCGAAACCACCCTCATCGCCAACACCAACAGAATGACCTTTACCTTTTAATACTGATTTAAGTGATTGATAAACTTCACTTCCCCAACGCAAAGATTCTCTGAATGAAGGAGCACCAACAGGACAAATCATAAATTCCTGGAGATCCGGTCCCTGCCAGTTTGCATGGGCACCACCATTTAAAACATTAAACATTGGTACAGGCAGAACTCTTGCGTGGGAGCCGCCTAAATACCTATACATTGGCAATTCAACAAGATTAGCAGCTGCGCGGGCTACAGCAATACTAATACCCAGGATTGCATTTGCTCCTAATTTTGATTTATTTGGTGTACCATCTAATTCTAACATTAATTTATCAATACTTTCCTGATCTAAAGCATCTTCGTCAATTAATTCCGGTCCCAGAATTTCATTTACATTTTGAACTGCTTTTAAAACACCTTTTCCATTATAACGTTCTTTATCTCCATCTCGTAATTCAACGGCTTCATGAGCACCGGTAGATGCTCCTGACGGAACAGCAGCTCTTCCAAAAGCGCCACTTTCTAATAGTACTTCTACCTCTACAGTAGGGTTTCCGCGAGAGTCCAGTATCTCACGACCATAAACATCAACTATTGCTGACATATTGCCTCCTTTTTAATTTTGATTTTATTGTTTTTAGTTGTTAAGTATTGAATTCTATGCATCTTAATAAAATATAAAATAATGAGTAAATATGCAATAAAATATAAATTTTAATTGAATTAATTAAAAAAAATAACCAATATTATCCTTCTTACAGAATGTACAAGATGATCAGGTTGCAACTTCATTATTTGATATAATTAATTAACTAATTTATATATCTGAATTCAGTTTTAAAATGCGGCTAATTTTTTCTTCATATTCGGTTTTAACAATTCCGGAAAGATTATGATCTTTACCTTGAAGTTGATTTGCCAGGGCTTGTAATTCATCACCGGAAAATTTTATTGCATTTAAAACATGCTTCTCAAAAGCTTCATAAGCTATTGGTGCTACAGCTTGTGTTAACTCTGAAATCACTTTCCCATATTCCTGAATTTCCCATTGTGCATGATAATCCAGGCGTAATTTTAAAAAATGAAGCAGATTATTAAGATCAATCTGCCAATACCATTGAGTATATAACGAGAGAGGTAAATTGATTCTGGCTAATTCCCGGGCTATATCATCCTCAAGCATATTTGAATAATCATCGGATGCTTTTTGGTTTCCTGAAATTAAAAATTCCAAAACTTTATTGCGTAATTCAGAAGGCACCTCACGAGGATCTCTTCCCTGTCGATTTGTTTGGCTCTGAAATCTTATTTGAGCCTGATCAGGTACATAAAATTCCTTTTCCATAACTGAATAGCGACCTGAGATTTCATTAATTCGTGCTGTTCTATGACGAATCCATTGACGAGCAACAAATATTGGCATTTTGCAATGAAAAGTCAAAACAACTTGCTCGAAAGGAGAAGTATGTTGATGATTTAATAAATAATTGATCAGACCTTTATCACGGCGATGAGATTGTGTTCCTTTACCATAGGAAACCCTGGCACTTTCCACAATTCGCTGATCACCACCCATATAGTCAACAAGTCTGACAAAACCATGGTCAAGAACTTTATACTCTTTGTCTAAAATTGCTTCAGCTGCAGATGATATTTCATGTGGCATATTTTCTCCTGTATTTTATAGAATCATACTTTAGATTTTCTAATAATTTTGAAGATGTAAAACCTGTCCATTATTACAACTTCAAGTAACATAATTTATAGATTATTGAAGAATATTTGAATTATTATCTTTGGGTGAGCAAAAAAAATATGGAAAAATTTAATTATAAGATTTTATTCTTCACAATATCAAGGCATGATTTCGGATTATAAACTAAAATTTCTCACTCTATCTTCCCAAAATAACATTTAGTCGCTTTCTGAGAATCACACATTATTGCACAAATATTACAGGAAATACATTTCGATTTATATTTTGGATTAGATTTCAATTTTTTTACAAAATCCGGCTCACATAATAATGCCCGACATATACTAACAAAATCCAACTTTTTATTTTGAATTACAGTTTCAATTTGTTGTCCGGTTTGAAATCCTCCGACACAAATTATTGGAATATCAGTATGCTGTTTTGCTAATGTAGCATAGTTTAAATTGTATGCTGAAGTAAATTTTTTAATTTTTAACGTCAGAAAAAGAGTCGCAAATAATTTCCATACCGGAAAGAGAAATTTGTACCTTAATTTATATCTTGGATTAAATAATGAGATCGCTTTATAGGGTATTGTTTTGCCACGAAAAATATTCAGAGCCTGATCCATTGTTCCATAACTAATCTCAATCCCATCAACTTTTTTATTATCAAGGAAATGGATTAAATTGACAAACTGCTTTTTAGAAAAATTATGGAGATAATCTACATCCCCACTTATTTTTACCAGAATCGGAAAATCTCTCCCACATTCTATTCGTATTTTATCAATTACAACTGATAAAAATTCAGTTCCAATTTTTGTTTTTGGATTAACTCCAAAAATATCTTTTCTATTGTTAATTTGAGGGAGTAAAAACTGATGGACCAAATATCCATGAGCGGCATGGATTTGTACTCCGTCAAAACCACTTTTTTTAGCAAAAAGAGCAGCCCGGGCAAATTGATTGATTGTTATTTGGATTTTTTCAATCGACATTTTTTGGGGTTTTGATCGAAAATATTTTGATTTCTTAGAAGAAACACCCCAAACATTTCCGCCGGTAGAATCCTGATCCGTTTGGCGACCACAATGAGCCAATTGCATAAAAATAATAGAATTGTTGTTATGAACCGTCTCGCATACTTTTTTATAATAAGGGATTTTTGAACTATGATCGATACCGGCCTGACCTGGCTGAATGGCTTTTCCTTCTTTATCAATGTATGCAAAGCCGGTAATTATGGCACCAATATCATTTTTTGATAAATTCGAATAGAGATTATGGTAACTTTCTTTTGGGAATCCCTGGTCATCACACATTCCTTCGAAAGTAGCAGATCTGATTATCCTGTTTTTCAGTGTTAATTTTCCGATTGTGGCTGCAGAGAATATCTTCATTTATTATGCTTTGTAATTTTTATGCAAACCAAAAAGAATACCTACACAAATATAAGAAATTATAAAAAGAGTGACAGCCAATTGCTCATTAAAAAATGCAACCATAGTCGCCTGTCCGCAAACACAGGCTCTGAAATTCGTTTTGAGCGAACGATAAGTGGCCTTTCCCTGTGGATTAAAATAATATAAAAGTCCGGTTTGAATTTGCATTATTACTGTCAGGATACCCAGAACAATAAAAGTTGTTTCAATTTCAATCCAGAGTACATTTGTTACTTTCAAAATAAGGAATATTAAAGTAGGTATAAAGGCCCCGACAATTGCAAAAATTTTTGATTTCCGTAATCCATAAATTACTATCAGAGTATTTTTCCCAGCCTTTTTATCACCTTCATAATCTTTGAAATAGGTGTAAAATGTCATTAATCCGTTCATAACCCAAATCAGGATTAATGCGGAAAGCCGATGTGATAACATGACAGAATTTTGGGTAGGGCCGGCTGCATATCCCCCATACAATGTTGCCATTGTGATCATTAACCCAAAAACAATGTTTCCCATTATTCCATAAGCTTTTGCATATTCATATAAAATATTAAGCAGAACCCCTGCAATTAAAAAAATTACAGCAAAAGGCTCAAGGTAAAAACATGTTACAATTCCACTTAATACCAACAATCCCATGGAAAGTGATAAAGCTAAGATCGGGTTTAATTCACCGGTTACCATTGGTCTTTCCGGAGCATTGATTCGATCTTCTTTTAATCCCAGAAAATCATTTATTATTTGGTTTATTCCCCAACTCAAAAAGAGCATAAACAGGATTACGATTTTTTTTGTAATCGAGGGTGTAACTTCAATAGTATGCTCAATTGGATGAGTTACTAAGAATTCATAATAGGCCACTCCAATCCATCCTGCTATACCAGTAATAAAGGAATAATAAAGCCGCATGGATTTTATATAGGCTTTTAAAAATTTTATCATTTATTATCTCCAACAACTTGACTTCAACACAAAAATGATTGATTTTTCATATAACAATAAAAGAACTTATCCATTATTATATTTAAAACATAATTAAATAAATTGAATTTTTTCTCCTCACATTTTACAACATTCCTATAAAAGGAATTTGTTCAACAGGCTTAAATATTATTTTTCCTCAGAAATTAATTGAGTGGAATATCTTAAAAAAATCATAACAAGACCAGCAATAACGGTATTTTCATATTTTTTTTGATTTTTATACCAATAATAGATAAAATATAGTAAATTTTTCAGTTTATGTGTTTTTTATTAACTATCTATTAGAGAGTATAAATTAAAGAATTATGGCATTTTTAGAATTACTATTTCCAAACGAAGAACAATTAAGTAAGATATTATACAAAATATCCAGAGTTGCTGAACGCACGGAAACAAAAACCTATTTGGTTGGTGGAGTGATTCGCGACCGGATTATGGGACATCAGACAAAAGATATTGATATTACGGTAATTGGTAACGGGATTGAATTTGCCAAAGAGATTGCCTATTCTTTTAGATTAAAAAAAGTAATCGAATATCCAAAATTCGGGACAGCCATGATTCCTTATAAAGATTACAATATTGAAGTTGCCACTGCCCGTACCGAAATTTATAAATCTGATTCCCGCAAGCCGCAAATTAACAAGGGAAATTTAAAAGATGATCTAAGTCGAAGGGATTTTACAATAAATGGCCTTGCAATGTCCTTAAATCCTGATACCATGTTTGAACTTTCAGATTATCATGAAGGTCTCAGAGATCTTGATGCAGGAATAATCAGAACTCCTCTGGAACCGGAAACGACTTTTTCTGAAGACCCACTAAGGATGTTACGCGCTGTTCGCTTTGCCAGCCAGTTAAAATTCAAAATTGAGGAAAAAACTTTTAAAGCAATTACAAAAGTAAAAGACCGTATTTCCATTATTTCACAGGAGCGGATAACTGATGAATTTATCAAAATTTTGAAAGTAAATGACGAGCCGTCACATGCTTTTTATCTACTTGATAAGTGTGGCTTATTAAAAAATATTTTCCCGCAATTAGATATTTTAAAAGGAGTTGAACAGATATCTAAACACCATCATAAAGATGTATTTAAACACACCTTGCAGGTACTTGATAATATTGCAAAATATAGTGATAAAATTGAACTGCGTTTCGCAGCTTTAATGCATGATATTGCCAAGCCTTATACAAAAAATTATACAGAAGGAAAAGGTTGGTCATTTCACGGACACGAAGAACTTGGCCCCAAAATAATTAAAAAATTTTGTCAGCAATATAAACTACCAAACAAACTCAGAGATTACGCCATGAAATTAACTCGTTTGCATTTGCGCCCAATTGCCATTGCTGAACAAGGTGTAACTGACAGTGCCATTCGCAGACTCATCGTTAATGCAGGTGATGAACTGGCGGATTTGATGATTTTATGCCGGGCAGATATAACTTCTAAAAACCCAAATAAAATTAAAGAGTATATGGAAAATTTTGACAGGGTTGAAAAATTAGTGATAAAAGTTAAAGAGCGCGACAAAATGCGGGCTTTTCAATCCCCGATAAGAGGTGATGAAATTATGAAGTTTTTCAACCTTCAACCTGGGAAAACAGTTGGATATATAAAAAAAGAAATAGAAGAAGCGATACTACAAGGTAAAATTAAAAACGAATATCAAGCAGCTAAAGATTATATGATTAAGAACAGCACCCTATTTTTATCAAAAGGGGAAAAAAAGAAAGAGTCATGACAACTATTTTATAATCAGTTCATCTAATCATTATTCTTGATGCTTTTTATTATTATTTGAGGAATTTAAAATTATGGGAAATTTAGGATTAAAATCTTTAGGCGTTAAAATTATATCAGTTTTTTGGGAACCATCAAAAACTTTCAACATGATCAAAAAAGATGTAAGTTGGATTGATATCCTGGTTCCAAGTTTAATAGTTATTTTATTATCCTGCTCAATAATGTCGATTGTAACGCCAATTGCATTAAATGATACAAAAGCAAGATTTGAAAAAAGTGAAAAATTTTCACAAGAACAAAAAGAAAAGATGATCGAAAATATTGAAGCAAAAAAAGATTCAATTACACAATATATAATGGTTCCTGTTTCAGTTGTTGTGAAATTGGCCTTTTTGTCAATTATTATGATATTTATTGGAAATGTTTTATTAGGTGGTGAGACTAAGTTTGTACAAATGTTCGCTTTGTCAGCCTATGTCGAATTAATTGGAATTATAGCAAGTTTAGTAAAGGTGCCATTAATAGTTTCACAAAATACAACAAAAGTATATACAGGCGCAGGTCTGCTATTTAATGATAACGGAGAATTTCTTTTCAATTTCATGGCCCAACTTGATGTTTTTGCTTTATGGAGAGTTATTCTTTTTAGTATTGGCCTGGCTATATTCAATAATACAAATACAAAAAAAACAATTTGGATTATCCTGCCACTATGGCTAGTTGCTTGTGCAATCGGGGCACTAATCCAGGGATTAGTAAAAATTTAAAACAAAGGAAAAAAGAAATGAGACGCTTACTATTAATTTTCATATTAATTTTAACAGCTGTTTTTGCACAGAAAAAAGAATTAACTCTGGATGATTGTATCAAAACCGCACTTGATAAAAGTCCTGATTTACATATTTCAAAAAAACAATTACAATCGTCACAACAAGGAGTAAAGGGATCATATAGCAATATCTTACCTAATATCGGTATTGGATATGGTACATCTTTTAATTCACAGGGAGCAACTGAAACATATCTCCAGGGACAAAAATTTATTCAGGACGGCTCGTCTCATAGTTACCATAATTTAGGACTCCAACTTAATCAGAATATTTATGATGGCGGAGCCTGGTGGAATAAAATTAAATTTGCTAAGAATTCTTTGAAATCAACAGAATTAACCAAAGAATTCACTCGCCTGGCGATTATTCAGGATGTGACTGAAAAATTTTATTCACTTCTTAAAAGTCAACAACTTTTACTGGTTTATAACAAGTCCTTGGAAAATAGCCAAAAACAGTTGAAAAAAACTGAAGAAATGCATCGAATCGGACAGGTAGCTAAAAAAGATCTTTTTAAATCCCAGGTACGGGAAGGCAATGACCGGTTGAATGTGATTAGTCAGAAATCTGCAATTAAGAATGCTATTGCAAATTTAAATGTAGCCATGGGACAAGATCCAGGAGAGCATATTTCAATTAATGAAGGTGAATACACTAAACCGCAACAAATAGATGAAAAAACAGCTTGGGAAAAAGTATTAAGTAACAACGTAGAACTCAGGAATTTAAAAGTTGAAAAACAAAATGCTAACCTTACTTACAAAATTACAAAGGCCAATCTATTACCTTCAATAACCGGAAGTTATCGCTATTCCAGGGGTGGCGACGATCTGTCAAAAACTTTTTCTGGCTTTGATAAATGGTGGAATTCTTCAGTCGGACTTAATATTGGTTGGTCAATTTTTTCCGGATTTCAAAGAAAAACAAATATCCAACAAAGTAAAATTAGTTATAATATTTACAATGATAGAATTGCTAAGAAAAAAATAATTCTTAACAATCAGACACAAGTACTGATCCAGACCCTGGATACATACCGGGAAATGATTAGTATATATGAATTAAATATCAAATCAGCCCAGGAAGACCTGCGACTTGCACAGGAGATGTATCGACTTAACTCAGCTACTTTATTGGAAGTCCTGGACGCCCAGGTAGCTTATACAAGAGCACAGGCTGACCTGATAAGGGTAAAATATGATGCAAAAATTGCTGAGGTTCAGTTAGCAGGTTTAATGGGAAATTTGTAAAAAAAATTAGGATTTGGTATGATGAAAAAAAATAAAAAGAAAATAATTATTCTTCTAATTTTTATAATTGTAATTGGTGCGTTAGTGATTGGAAATCTGGTCGGAAAAAAGATCAATCCAATTATTATCCAGACTGAGAAACTGAAAACCAAACGCATAGTTCAAACTGTAAACTCATCTGGATATCTTGAGCCGGTTATCCAGGTCAATATTAGTGCCAATGTTAGCGCCAAAATCATGAACATCACAGTTAAAGAGGGTGAATATGTTAATGAAGGTGAACTACTGGTAGAACTTGATAAAACCCGCTATGAAGCAGCTTATGAAAGATCTTTATCCAGTGTTCATTCCAACAAGGCAAATCTGAAAAAAGTCAAAAATGATCTCAAAAGAACACGTGAACTATATGCAAATGACCTATCATCAGAATCGGAATTAGAAGCAGTAGTGGCTCAAATGGAAATCGCAGAAAGTCAGGTAGAGATGGCTCAGGCTGTATTAAAACAATCCAAAGACGATCTAGATAAAACCAGGATAATTGCACCTATGTCCGGAGTTGTGACTAACATTCGCAAAGAAAAAGGTGAAATTGCCCTTGGTTCTACTTTCCAGGAAGATGTCATACTGGTTGTTTCAGATATGTCGACTATGAGGGTAAAAGTAGAAGTCGATGAAACCGATGTTATTGATATTAGCCAGGGAGATACAGCAAAAATTGAAATCGATGCTATTCCTGATACAGTTTTTAAGGGAATAGTTTCAGAAATTGCCCACTCAGCCACAACCAGGGGATTAGGTACACAGGAACAAGTGACAAATTTTGAAGTAAAAATCGCTGTAATCGGGCAAGATCAACGTTTTAGACCTGGTATGTCTTCAACCGCTGACATTATTACAAATGTTAAAGATGATGTGGTTGCTCTTCCTATTCAGTGCTTAACAATCAGAAAAAAAGACGAAGACCTGGAAAACACATCAGATATACTAAAAAAAGAAACAAATGAAGTGGTATTTATAGTAAATCATCCTGATACAAATATTGTTGAAACAGGATTATTTAAAAAAAACACACAACTATCAACAGTTGAACAAAGAATTGTAAAAGTTGGAATTAGTAGTGATACACATTTTGAAATAATTTCAGGAGTTAGTGAAGGTGAGGAAGTAGTAACCGGAAATTATAAGGCAATTAGTCAGGAATTATCTGACAGTTCCTATGTAAAAGTAAATAATAAAGATGATATGGAAAAGGAGAAGTAATATGAAGCGCCTAATATTAACAATCAGTATTTTACTTTTCAGTTCAATAATATTCGCGCAGACAGAAAATGATTCACTTATTACCGCCGAATCAGATTCTGGCTTAGTTGTAAAAAACATGAAGGAATATGAAGTTAAAGAAGGTGATGACTGGTTAAAAACCTGGGATATGATTCAGCCAAAAATTGAAGAATATTTTGCTGAAGAAAAAGAAGAAAAAATTGAATGGGACGAAGAAAAAGGTCGTTATAAAAAACGTAAACGGGGATATTTTCGAGCTGGCGGTGGTGGCTGGGATTATATGGTTTTTCCAATTAACGTAGCAGAAATAAATAAAAACCTCAGTAGTGTAATAGGAATAACCAATTTCGAAGAAAACATGATGATGCATGGCGGTGGCGGCTGGGCAATTTTGGGTAAAAACTTCAGAATTGGTGGCCTTGGCGTAACCGGATATCTTTCTTCTTCCGGAATGGGTAACAATTTAGGTAAAGATGTTGATCTTACTTATAATTTCGCTGGCTTCTTAGTAGAAAAATTATTTCATCCGATTAACAAATCCGAAATATCTATTGGTGCTGTGATTGGGGGCGGAGATATGATATTAAATATTACTCAGGAAAATAACCAGCCAAAATGGTCAGAAATCTGGAATGGCTTTGATAAAACCAAAGACTCATCAATACCTCATAATTTTTATGATTACCAGGTTGAAATGTCAAACTCATTTTTCTCAGTTTATCCTTCAATTGGTGTTAGATACAATATTTTAAGATGGTGCGGAATTGGCGCAAAAATCGGATATATGTATGGAAATGTTAATGGCAACAACTGGAAATTAAATAATAGTAAAATTGCAAATGTTCCTGATATGGATATTTCAAACTACTGCTTTGGATTTAGCCTCTATTTTGGCGCTTAAGGAAAGGAATTTGTCATGAAAAAAATAGTTATATTTTTACTCTGTCTAATAATAACAATTCCAAGCTTTGCTGGAAATAATGAAAAATCAGGATATTTTAAATTCGGTGCAGGTGGTTGGAGCACTTACTATCTACCACTCAACCTTGACGCCTTAAATAATGATCTAACCTCACTTATTGGTATTCAATCAGGTTTCAAAGGAGAGATGTTTATGCATGGTTTTGGTGGCTGGGGATATGTGGGTCACAATATCAGGCTTGGAGGAATCGGTGCTATGGGTCAGAATGTAATTTCCCGCAAGCCAGGAGAAATTACTAAAGAAATAACTCTTAATATTGAACTTGGGGGTTTTACTATTGAAAAAGCTTTTCATCCTTTTAATAAAATGGAAATTTCAATAGGCGCCATGTTAGGCGGCGGAACCAGTAATCTAAAATTACGTCAATGGGGAAATTCAACCAATTGGGAAGAGTTGGTCGGTAATGGATTTGCTTCAAATTCACTTGACTCTTCTATTACATATTTTAATTTTCAGGATGAATTGAAGAACGATTTTTTCGCAATTATGCCAACTATCGGCTTTAAACATAACATCTTTCGATGGTGTGCCATAGGCTGTAATGCATCTTACCTGTTTACTACAATGGATAAGAATAAATGGCAGATGTATGATAAGAATGTATATAATATGCCGAAATTTGATTATTCAAATGTAATGTATAGTATTAACTTATATTTTGGTGGCTAATGGACAAAAATAATGCTTTAATCGATTTAAATGGAATTATTAAAACTTATCATGTTGGTACTGTAGATGTGCATGCTCTGCGCGGTGTTGATCTTTTAATTCAAAACAAAGAATATATATCAATTATGGGCCCTTCCGGCTCGGGTAAATCAACTCTAATGAATATTATCGGGTGTCTTGATACACCTACTTCAGGTATTTACAAGTTGGAATCTGAACTGGTTCACGAAATGGATGATAATAAATTGGCAGAAATTCGCAATCGTAAAATTGGATTTGTTTTTCAGACTTTTAATCTTTTACCAAGAGCCAGCGCCTTACATAATGTGGAATTACCGCTAATTTATAGTGGAGTCTCTTCTTCGGAAAGGCGACTCCGGGCAGAAGAGGCTCTGGAAAAAGTAGGGTTGTCAGATCGAAAAGACCATAAACCTAATGAACTTTCAGGAGGACAAAGACAAAGAGTCGCTATTGCAAGAGCTCTGGTAAACAGACCGTCACTTATCCTGGCTGATGAACCTACCGGAAATCTTGATTCTAAAACCGGCGAAGAAATTATGGAAATTTTTGGCCGCCTGAATAAAGCGGGTAACACAATTATTCTGGTTACTCATGAAAGATATGTCGCAGAAAATGCAAATCGGATTGTGCATATTCATGACGGTAATATTGCAAAAGATGAGATTCTGGTAAGAAATTGATAAGTTTTCTAATTAAACTTTGGGAAAATATTTTAATTGCTCTCAGGGCATTAGCAGAAAATAAAATGCGCTCGGTTCTGACGACAGTTGGGATAATAATCGGTGTTCTTACAGTTGTTTCAGTTGCATCAATTATCGCCGGATTGAATGCCGGCTTCTCAGACCAAATTTCAAATCTCGGCAGCAATACACTTTATATTCAGAAATATCCATGGGTTGCAAAAGGTGATTGGGAAGAATATCGAAACCGTCCTAATATCACTATGCGAGAAGTTGAATATATTCAAAAGAATCTTCAGGTTGACGCTTTAGTAGCACCATCAACAGCCACAAGGCGGGAATTAAAATATAAAGATGATAGCCTTAAAGATATAATTATCCGCAGTGCTACAATTAATACTCCTCAAATTGATGCCATTACAGTTGATAACGGACGTTTTTTCACACATCATGAAATTAATCATAAACAAAATAAAGTTGTGATTGGATTTGAGATTAAAGATAAACTTTTCAAAGAAATTGATCCGATTGGCAAAAAAATCAGAATCGGTAACACATCATTCACAGTAATTGGAGTGCTGGAAAAGCGTGGATCAATATTTGGTCACAGCCTTGATTCTGAAGTATATATTCCTGTCGAATCGCTGTTTAAAAATTTTGGTTTTCACCGTAGTATTGATATTGTTATAAAAATTAATGACATTACCAAAGTAAACCAAATTAAAGACAAACTACAATTTCTGATGAGAGTGGTTAGAAAATTAAAACCAAATGAGAAAAATAATTTTTCCTTAAACCAACAGGAAATGTTGATGGAAACCTATAACAACCTTACCAATGGATTATATACTGCTGCCATGGGTATTGGTGCTTTATCTTTGTTAGTTGGTGGAATAGGAATTATGAACATTATGCTGGTTTCAGTTGCCGAAAGAAAGAGAGAAATTGGTATCAGAAAAGCCCTGGGTGCTACAAGAGGAATTATCTCATTTCAATTTATCGTAGAATCAATTATTATCTGCTCATTAGGCGGATTAATAGCAATCTTTTTTAGTTTTTTACTTTCATTGGTGATTGATAAAATTACTCCATTTCCTTCAACAGTACCTCTTTGGTCTGTTTTGATGGGACTTGGTTTTTCATCCTTTGTCGGGATATTTTTTGGAATTTATCCTGCTATGAAAGCCGCCAGAATGGAGCCAATTGAATGTTTACATTTTGAGTAATATCTTATGAATTTTGAAGAAGGAATAAAATTAACCTTACAGACTATTAAAGCTAACAAACTACGGTCTGTACTTACTACTCTTGGGATTGTAATTGGAGTAATGGCTGTTATTGGTATGATGTCCATTATTAGCGCTTTGGACCAGTACATGAAGCAAAGCCTTTCTGCTGTTGGCGGTAACATTTTTTGGATACAAAAATATCCGGCAGTTCGTATGGGACGACTTGATAAAAAATACAGAATGAGAAAAGATATTACTTTTCAACAGGCACAACGATTAGCAGGTTTAGCAACTAAAGCTGTTGACAAAATTTCACCGGAAATTGCCACCTGGGGGAAAAAACTTAAATATAAAGATAAATCCACAAATGCGAATGTACTTGTTTATGGAGGAGATGCAACCTGGGCAGAAGTTAATGGCAGATATATTGACGAAGGACGATTTATCAATGAAAATGATATTTCTCATCGTAGAAAAGTAATTATTTTAGGAAAAGATATTGTCGACAGATTATTCCCATTTTCCTATCCTATTGGAAAAGAGGTGAAAATTGGAAATAAACGTTTTGATGTAATTGGGATAGTTGACGAAAAAGGTGAGATGTTTGGGGAAAGTCAGGATAATCTTGTGATAATACCATATACTACTTTCACAAAAATCTATGGTGAATTCCGGACTGTTAATATTGGTGTTAAAGCAAAAAATAGTGAACTGATACCTGAAGCTATGGATGAGATCAGCGCCTATCTCAGAATCATCAGAAAAGTAGCTCCGGGCGATGAAAATGATTTTGAAATCATTACAGCAGATTCAATTATGGATACTTTAAAAAATCTAACCGGATTTGTGTTTGTCGCTGCAGTTATAATTTGTGGAATATCTTTATTAGTCGGTGGAATAGGAATTATGAATATTATGTTGGTAGCTGTTACAGAACGTACCAGGGAAATTGGCATTAGAAAAGCAATTGGTGCCAAGCGAAAAGATATTCTTAACCAATTTTTAACAGAAGCAATTGGAATCTGTTCCTTTGGTGGATTAATAGGTGTTTTACTTGGTGTGTCAATTGGACTTTTGATCAGCGCCAAACTAAATTTGCCTCCTACAATACCGATCTGGTCAGTTCTGCTCGGCTTAGGCTTTTCTCTATTTATTGGGATAATTTTTGGAGTATATCCGGCAATGAAAGCTGCCCGGTTAGATCCAATCGAAGCTCTTAGATACGAATAATCAAAATTATATCAAATGTTATTAAACTTGAATCATAGATATTCTTCCCGTATAAAACTCAATAAAATTCACGACGACAAAGTTTCAATTTTGCAATATAAATAATATATAAATTCGGGAACAAATATTTGTTGCAAAATTGCAATTCAGGGAATTATTCTTCAATTTGAAAAAACTGCCATTCTGATTCTGAACCGGAATATTCAGTATTATCCGGATTGACCATTTTAATACAATCAATACGCCATCGGTAATTTTTCCCAGCTTCCAAATCACTTAATCCGGCACTTCCATCAAAATTATAATTTTTTGATGACTGTCCAACCCCAAAACCTCCGGTGTTCATAAATCTCGAAATCCAAACCGGAACATAATCAGGAAAACTCTCAACACGAATTACAATCTCGTTGACATTTGTATTATTCCAGACAAATTGTGGTCGTGAATTCACAACTTTATTTTGAATAGGAGATACAAGGTCAGATTTAACAGTTAATTGATACTGGATTGTGTCCGACGGATTACTGCGGGTATTACTGTGATTATAGGAACGAACCATATACATATATCGGATTTCTATATTAACATCTTCATCATAAAAAGCCGTATCACATTCCGGGTTTTGATAAATATTAATATTTTTAATCATTTCAAAATCCGGCTCGCTTTGGTCTTCAGGGCGAACAGCACGATATAATTTGTACCCTTCAAGTTCCGCAGAAATAACCGGATACCATTGTAGAAAAATCCCGTTTCCAACTGAATTTGCATCTATCCCGGTTTCCAATGTATCCTCTGGCAATGATTTTTCAACCCAAATCACTGTTTCGGGAATTATTTTCTGTTCTTTTTCACAGTAAAAATTTATAATTGAAAAAACAGATAACAAAATAATACAATTTTTTAAAGACATAGAGAAACTCCAATCCTATGACTGTTTCCAAGTTCATGTCTAAATAACGCATAATCAAGTTTTGTGGACATTTTAAATAATTTTGCAGCAAGTCCACATCCCATTATTGTCTGATACCCATTATATCCAACCCGAATAAAGAGGGATTTTTTAACCTGTAACTCACCTCCAAAACGAACCTCCTCGTCATATCGGTTATTAATTTCAGCGGATATATTTAACATCATATCCCAAATTGGTAAAGGTTGTTCGTAAGCTATGGAATTTTTAATATTAATATCAATTTTATCAGAATTTTTTGTTTCCCAATAAATGTTGGTTTCGGTAAAATCAGAAATTGCCAGCCCATAAGAAAAATAACCAAGCTGGTCAATACCCATAAGGGTTCCAAGATGAAATCTACATCTGGTGGAAACATCTGTTCCAATTCCCCAGGCAATATTATTATTCAATTGTTTATGTAATACTTTAACACTAACGCCGACAGGTATTTCCAATTCAAGATTTTCATAAAGCCACCCCAGGTAAACCTGGATTTTATTCATTTTAGCCAGACTAAAATAGAAACCATCTTCAGTATCTGAAAAACTCCCAAAACCTTTCCCCTGATTTATAAGAATTTTTTGTCGCCGTTCTTCAGGAGAATAATCACTGGTTATGAAGTAATCAGGCCGGAAATAAATATTATTAACTCCAAAGCGTAGCCAGTTAATAGCCCCTGAAATTGTTTTAGTCAGTGGAAAAGCAAGTCCAAGATGATTATAATACGCAAGTCCAAAATGGCTTGTATACATTAAATCTAAATTCAATGAACGAATTGAGGCCAGACCGGCACAATTAGCATAAAAACAAGTATTATTGGTATCCAATGCAGATATACTATTCCCCATTGCCATATTTCTGCCACCAACACCTAACTCGAGAAAAGCATCGCCATATTCTCCGGCGTGAAGAAAATTAAAGGATAACACTAATAATATTATGAGGAGTTTTTTCATCTTTCTTTAGCTATTACTCCCCTGGTTGTAAAAACTTTTGAATCGATTTTTGCTTTTAACTGATAAAAATAGACCCCGTTCCCAACAAGTTCACCATTCTTATCTTTTCCATTCCAGGATACTTCATGATATCCGGCTTCATTCATATTAATATCAGTCGTAACATTAAAATCATTTAAAGTGACAATCTTCCTGCCAGATGCATTATAGATCATAATTTCAAAAGAATCAACCGGTCTGGTAAGTTCAAAAACAAACCAGGTACGGGTTCTGAAAGGATTTGGATAATTTCCATAATCATAAATTTTATATTTATCAGTTACATTAAAATTACAAATTCTTGTTCCAATATTGCCGGCAGCGTCTTCAATATTAATTTCTATCTGATGCAAGCCATCTTCCATCACCGGAGTAAAACTACAATTTACAATAGATGAATTTACAGAACTATCAGCATAAACCAATTCATTAAAGTCAACAACATTATCATCAATCTTGATTTGGCAACTTTGTTTAGCAAGATGGATGCCGTTTTCGTCTTCAAATATCAAAGAAATTGTAGGATTTTTGGAAACATACCCCTCTTCAAAAAATCTCTGGCCATTAAAATTAATTTCAATATCCGGCTCCACCTGGTCTTCAATTTTTGCCAGACAAAAAACCGATAATTCATCTATTTCAGTCTTATATTGAATTCCTGCTTGCTCAGTATTTTGCCTGACCCAAATTAAAAAAGCCGGTTTACGGGAAACAATTTGAAGCTTCTCCAAATCAGATTGTAAATTCATTACAATTATAGGATTATGTATTAATTCTATCGACTTATTTGTAGATAATTCATAACCGATAATATTGTTATTCATAAAAGGAACCAGACCAAAATCAGGTTGTGAATTTTGTACTTCCTCTTGTGGATCACAAAAAATTGCAACAGAGTCATTTACAGCACCAGGAGGAAAATAAAATGCAAAATGCTCATCAAATTTTATTGTATCATTTGAAAAACCATTAATTGTAGAACCCAATTCTTTTGTTACCAGAAAACTATTTATCCGATAATCAAATTTTAACGTATTATTGAAAATAGAGGTTTCAATAATATCATCTACTGGCTCTACTTTGAAAAGTAAATTGATCAAACCGGTATCAATTATTGCCGGCAGTGTAATTTTTGTAATTTGATTGGGCATCAGAGTACTGATTCTGCTCGATAAAAGAAGGGAATCATTTGATTCTACTTTGTAAACCTTAAGAACACTCTGAATAGTATCCTGACTTATATTATTGACAAAAACTTCATATTCCGGCTTTGTTATCCCCACAGGTTTTACTTTTTCCAGATCCAGGTCAGGCCTTTCTTTAGTTTTTGTAAAATAGATTCTGCTTGTCTCGTTTTCTCCATTCTTTTGCCACAGTATTTGACATGCAAACCGTTTATTAGCCTGAGTAATCTGGAAAGTTTCAGATAATTTATAGTCTTTTTGATTCGCTGATGTTAAAGGGATTTGAAAAACTGTTTCCTGGTTATTAAATGCAGAAACCTGCTGCTGTCCAAAACTATTCATAGATAAATAAACCGCACCTGTATCAATTGAACAAATCACGGATTCCACATCAGCAGTAAATGACACTAAAATATCTATATTTTCTTTCTCGGCTGGCATTTGAGGTAAAAATTCAAAATGGCTGATATCACTTCCATCAACTGATAAATAAACAACACCGTTACAATCTTCAGAATGATCTTCGTTAACAGCATAAAAATTTACATAAGCCAATGCAGAGGCAAAAGTATCAGGAATTGTAATTTCAAAATCTAAATTTGAGCTGTTAATATTACCGGTTATCAAACCTGAACTTACCGGATATTTTTGATCATTATACAATTGTGCTTGATATGAGCCGTTATTAAATGGTAAACTAACATCCACATTAAAGGTTTCACCGGATTCAAATTCATAATTCGCAAGAGTCAGTTCAGCTTGACTTTGAGGTTTATTCAAATTTACAGCCGGATCACCGAGTAAATTATACTGATAGACCATACTGGGCTTCAGGTAGCCAAAAAATGGATTTTCGGCAATATACCATGTTTTAGTACATAAAATTGCTTCACCAACTGTTAATTCCGGTTTATCGATAAAATCAAATAAAGTTTGGCCAAGAAGGAAATCATTAATAATCCAGCCGATTCCGGAAGCACCCCAGAGTCCAATTGCACCACCATCTTCATATTCTATTAAGGATTCGCCCAAACTGGATCTGGCAGCAAAATCTGCTGTAAAACATGTCAGACTCGAGCAAAAAGGAAGTTTGTCTTTATTGTTTAATAAACTAATATCATCCAATGTAAACAAGGATTTATCAGCCCAGACTGCTCCGCCACCATGTCCCATATAATTAATGAGCGCCAACCCTCGATTGAATTTATTAATTAATGAATCGGTACCTCCAAAGTATTCCGTAGCCAAAGATGAGGGATTCACAAGCAACCGGTCGATTGTACAGGGAGGATTTACTCTGTCTTTAATTAAATAATCTGTCTGGTCTTTGAAACTATCTTCATATCCGGCAATAAATAAATAATGATCACGCCAGGAATCAATCACCTGTTCTTCATCATAAGCAATTCGTTTTCGGATCATTGTTTCCAACTCCTCAACAGTACCACATGGAAAGCGGCCAATTGCAAAATCCGGCACTATGTCATTTTCATTTAAAGTCGTAAACCAGTGATCTGTTGGTGCTGCTCCATATTTATATGTCTGAAAACAAACTGTTGGCAAAAAATCTAAATCTCTGTTTTTAATATTAGCATCACCTATTAGAAGGACATACTTTGGTGTTTCTGACCATACCTGACTCATCTGCACCAGAAATTGTTTTATAGCATAGGGGCTTTTAATACCATGGTTAAACTGGTTATAAATATCACTGCATTTCACCCGAAGACATTCAACTCCCTGATTATTATAAAAATCTTCTAATTCCTGGCTGGTTTCCCAAAAAGGATCAGCCACAATGCACAAATGCTCACATCCATCTGTTTCAGATAAGACATTATTAAGAGTTACAATTTCAATAGAATCCGGAGACAAAATTGATTCACCTGCTGCCGCAATATATTCAACCTCAGAATTGATATAATCCTGCATTTTAATCGTAAAAGTTTCATCACTTTCATCAAAAAATATTTCAAAATCACGAATTTTTGACAAACCTTTTTTATAAATTGAAATATCCTGGGATTGAAATCCTTTGATTCTAAATTGGTAATCTCCATTTACCTGACCTGTAGGACGGTGAAATTCAATGTAATCATTTTTGGCGATAAATTTTTTAAAATATTTAATTTCAATCCAATCAAGAGCAAATGTTGCATAAGGATCATCAGGATTAATTTCCGAAAGAATTGTTAGATTATTTTCACCGTGCTTAAGGATATTATTTTCCGGAATTAATCCGGCCTGCTCTGATATTATGCCTGTTTGCTGCCAACTCCAACTTCCCTCGCCTACATCATTTCCATTAATATATATCCTGGCCTGATTATTCGAGGTCAAAGTAATGCTTTGCAATGCAACTCGGTAATTTATTAATTTGGAGGTTGATGTGTTTGGCCAATTCAAATTAAACGTGAATTCCTGGGATGTACCGGCAACAACCATGTTGTCAAAAAACCATTGATCATGTTCATGGGTTAAATGATTAGTGTGGATATATCCCATGGTTTCAAATTTCTGATTTTTTTCAATATGCGCAACATAATCATAATCAACGGGCTGAATCACTTTATTTGTTGGCAGATTAGGTAACACCGATTCCTCAGCAAATCGCAAACCTCGCCCCTCTTCCCAGGATAACCAATAAACATTATTATCAGTAAATGGATCAAATTCATAATCAGCTACAGAATTGGGATTTCTTTCACCAAGAAATTCAATAAAATCAGTATTATCAAAACTGCCATCATTCTCACCTTTTACAAAAATTGGGATTTCTTTTCCCCGATTTCTGATTGAAAAGTTCCTTGGATCCTGATTTTTTATATTGGAATATTTTTTCGATAAATCACTCCTGTAGATTCTAAAAATTCCGGTTGTGTCCAATAAAATTTTTATTTGCTCAGTATTTTCATCATCATAAGTTGATAATTTTTTTAAAGGGTGAAATAATATATCCTGTTTTTTTTCAAATCCCAGTGCTTTAGCGAATTTATTTTTAGATTCTGTTACAGTAATAACTCCGGGAATTTTGCTTTTTTCAATATAAATTTTGGCCTTACTAATATACTCTATTTGTCTATTGTTAATCATTTTAACAGGATAAAAATATAAAGCCGATACAGGTAGATTTTTTATCATACCAACATCTGAAACATTAAGAATTTGTTCTGAATAATTATTTTCTTCATTCCGCCATTCTATAATTTTATCCGGTTCATCTTTGGGACGATCCATAAATATTTGGACATTTTCTTCAAGTTGAATAATCTCTTTTGCTATTATTTCATAACGATAAGAAAATTGCTCCTTTTTGCCATTTAATAATTTATGAAAACAGGGTAAAGTCGGCTGGCCATTTATCGAGGTTTTGGAAAGACCGGGGATTTTTATGCTACTTGCTTTTCCTTGTGATGTGGATATTATTTCGATTACAGGGTTTGGAAGTTTGATGGATAATATTGTAGTATTTCCGAGAGATGTTTCTTTAATTACAATATCTTCCGCTGCAAGGGATATGAAGGATAAAAAAGAAAGCAAAAAAATCTTTAATAATATGATAATTAATGTTTTTATAGAATATTTTTTTATTTCAAAACTCCTAATCTTAATCAATTCAAAATAATATAATCATCGAAAAAAACCAAGCAGATAAATAACAATAAATCGCAAGTGGTTTTTCAAAAAAATCCTATATTTTCCTGAGATAATCTAATCAAAAGTGTTCTTCCTGTAACTTATCTAATTCTCGGTTCTCTAATAAAAAGTTGGAATAAAATATTTCAATATCTGGATTTGTTAGAAAATTTTTATAAATTTGTGTATGGAAAAAATTAATTTAAAAACAGAAAAACAAATTGTGTTAAAAGCGCAATCTGGTGACAGAAACGCACTGTCGAGTCTGGTATCTCTCTATGAAAATAGAATTTACCACCTTGCATTAAGAATGCTGGGAAATGAACAGGACGCCGAAGACATTTTACAGGAAACCTTCATGGTGATGTTAAATAAGATTCATCAGTTTGAAGGTAATTCATCTTTTTACACCTGGTTATATAGAATTGCAGTAAATCTAGGGCTACGCCTGATTAAATCCAGATCACCGGAAAAATTTAACATTTCCCTCGATGATCCGGATTCAGAGCAAATCAAGAATGAAGTGCTATCTGAATGGCACGAAATTGACTATGAAAAAATCGGTCATAAGCATATTCGTTCCAAAATCAACTCAGTATTAAAAGAACTTCCGGGTATGTATCGCACAATATTTATTCTACGTGATCTTCATGGCACTTCAGTTAAGGATACCAGTAAAATCCTTAATATTTCAGAGTCTAACACCAAAATAAGACTAATGAGAGCCAGGAACTTTCTCAAAGAAAAATTAGAGAAAATAGTAAAAGAAGAGGATTTACTATGAAAAAAATTAACATAAAGTTTTTTGAAGTATGCAAATATCTTGGTGAAGATATTGAATCAGAACCATGCAAACTTGTAAAACAGCATATTAATGAATGTCCTGACTGTTCAGTGTATGTTGATAAAATCAAAAAGGTTGTAAAATTATATCGAATTGTTGACAATTTCGATGATATTCCGGCTGATGTTGATAAAAAACTTTTTGCCAAATTAAATTTATCACCAAAAAAAGAATAAATAACCTGGAAATAAATCATAGCATTAAGACATTTAGGCACAATATATTAACAAGTGCATAAAAAAATGAAAAAATCGGCGTAATTAAAAGGATTAAAACAAATTAACTGTCCTGTATATTTTGATAATACATTAAAAAAATTCGGAGAAACTATGGAAGTAACAGTAAAACAAGCAAAAGGTGCAACTTTAATAGCAAAAGGAAATTCAAATCATTGGGTTGTAATGGATACATTAAATAAAATAGGTGGTAATGAAGGTGGCAGCACTCCAATGGAAATGATTTTAATGGGACTGGGCGGTTGCACTTCAATAGATGTAATATCTCTCTTAAAAAAGATGCGGGTTAATATAGATGATTTGTCAGTCAATGTTTCAGCCGAAAGAAAAGATGATCATCCAAAAGTATTTTCAAAAATTCATATGGATTTTAATTTTTTCGGAGAGGATCTGGATTTAAAAAAAATTAAAAAAGCGGTTGGATTGTCTTCTGATAAATATTGTAGCGTAACAGCAATGCTAAGTAAAACAGCTGAAATGTCTTATAAAATAAATATTAATCCGGAAAATTAAAAACAGAAGAAGGTGTAATCAAACCTAGCTTTATGAATATTCCTCGGCACAGGCAGGCTTGCCCGTGCACTGGAATTCACACAAGATAATAATTTGGAATAGAGTTTTAGAGGGCTTCCTGGGCTTTTAACTGGATTATTTCGGCCCTTGCTTTTTCAATACGACTTTTATCAGCAGATTTTTCTTCTAATATCTCAAGAATTCTTAAAGCCTGGTCAAACAATTTTTGTTTTTTTAACACTTCAACAAAAGTCAGGGTAGGTATGGGAATATTTAATTCAACTTTTTCATTTTCTTTATCAATTGCCCGCCCGGATTTGGCTTTTTTATTCTCTTTTTTCTGAACTTTTGTTTCTTTTTTAGACTCAACTTTTGGTGAGATTTTAGCCTGCTCAATAATTTCAGATTCGTCATCATCATCGGCCATTTTAATTCCAATAGAAGATTTTTGCTTTACCACTACTTTTTCAGATTTTGGAATTTCAGGTTCTGCCGGAGTTTCCATGGCAGGTCCTAAATGAGCTACAGATTCCGGTATTTCAGCAGGTGTTATTTTTTTAACGAAAATATTTTTTTCGGTCTCCGGGTTTTTAGATTTTTCTTCCTGTTCATTTAGTTGCACATCTTTCTTTTCAATAACTCTATTTTCTTCTTCCTGTTGAATTTTCTTTTGCTTTTCAGCCTCTCTTCTGGCATTTTCCTCTCTTTGAAGAGCTTCTGCTTTATACTTTGCTTCTATTTTTTCAGAGAGTTTAGATATTTCTCCGGAAACACTTAGATCAAATGGATTTAATCTCTGAATCTTTTTATAATAGGTAATTAATTCTTCGGATGGCAATTCTTTTTTCCCATTTTTTACAAGAAGATAATAAGCCTGTAAATATCCCGGATCAGATTTTATGCACAATTTTAATTGTTCAAGGCCTTCAATATATTTATTTAATTGAAACAGAGCCAGGGAATATACAAAATAGCCTTCTGATGATTTTGGTAATAATTTTAATCCGTTTTTACAAATTTCAACAGCAGCCTCCGGTTCATTTTCATTTAATAAAACTTCTGCCAACTGAGCAAAATGCATACTATCAGGTTTAGCATTTAAGTAATTTTCTATATTAGATTTCTGAAATAAATCCATTTTAAAGGCTCTCCGTTAAATTTAAAATCGCATAAGGTTATTTAAATTTTATTTTCTAAAAAATCAACACTTTTTTTATGGTAATCATTATTTTTAAATTAGTATCTTAAAATCCCTGAATCCAGCGGGTAATATCATTGTATAAGACCAAAACAATTAATGACAATATTATTGCCAAACCAACCTGCTGTATTCGTAATTTAATTTTCAATGATAATGGTTTCTTAATAATGCCTTCTATTAAAACAACAACAAGATGTCCACCATCAAGAGCTGGTATTGGTAAAATGTTAATTAATCCCAGATTAACACTGATTATTGCCATTAAAGCAAATAGATTGCTCAAGCCAGATTTGGCTGTTTCTCCGGCTAATCGGGCAATGAGTATTGGGCCGCCGATATTTTTCATAGACTCCTTTCCACTAATCAATGCCTTTAAAGATATAAAATCGATTTTTAACCAGTAATATGTTTGCTTCCAACCATTATTTAAACATTGTAAAAATGTAGCATCCTTTTTAATTGTAGATGCACTTATTCCAATTACACCAACCTCTTTAAACTCACCACCTTCAACAATTTTTGTTGCTTCTGTTACAAGGTCTGCACTAAACATTTCACCGTTTCTTGACCATTCAATAGAAATTTTCTGCTTTGGATGTGCATGAATAATATTAGTCATTTCTTTCCAGGTTGGAGTATTTATTCCGTTAACAGAAATTATTTCATCATTTGACATAATTCCGGCCTTTTCTGCCGGATAATCAGGCACAACCTGGTCAACTATTGATTCGGGACGAGGTTCATATATTCCATTTGTAGCCGTTATTATTGAAAAAACAACAAAAGCAAGGATAACATTGAAAATCACACCACCGGTAATAAAAAGAGCTTTTTGCAAAGTATTTTTATTAGCAAAGGAAAATGACTCTTCACTTTTTGCTCCTTCCGTATCCATACTTTCATCTATTACTCCCGTAACTTTAACATATCCACCAATTGGAATCGCAGAAATACAATATTCAGTTTCACCGATTTTTTTGCCAAATATTTTAGGTGGAAATCCTAAAGAAAAAGTTTCCACCCTCATTCCTGTCAATTTAGCAAAAGTGTAATGTCCCAATTCATGGATGAAGATTACTCCGCCTATTACAATCATAATCCCAAATAGTGTTGCCATATATATTTAGTTCCCTTCTTATTTTAAAATAAATTATTTATTTAATGTTTTCATTACAAAATCATGTGCAATTTTTTCTACTTCTAAAATATCTTCAAGTTTGGGATTATCAATTATTTTCAGTTTTTCCAACCCCTTCTCAACATATAACGAAATATCAGTAAATTTGATTCTATTGTCAAGGAAAAGATAGACAGCCATTTCATTTATTACATTTAAAATTGCCGGAGCAGTGCCACCAAGTTTCAATACATCATAAGCAAGTTTAAGATTTGGAAATTTTTGATAATCCGGCTCTTCAAAAGTTAATTGCCCTATTTTCGCAAAATCAGTATTCTCCCAGGAAATCTTCATTCTGTCAGGATAATTCATAGCATATTGAATTGGCAACCTCATGTCCGGCAAACCTAATTGAGCCTTGATCGAACCATCAGAAAATTCCACCATAGAATGAATTATTGACTGGGGATGAATAATGACTTCAATATTTTCACCTTTAATATCAAAAAGCCAGCGGGCTTCAATTACTTCCAGCCCTTTATTCATCATTGTCGCAGAATCAATTGTAATTTTTTTCCCCATTTCCCAGGTAGGATGCTTCAAAGCATGTTCCGGTTTAATTATTGAGAACTTATTATAATTCCAGGTTCTGAAAGGCCCGCCAGATCCAGTCAAAATCAACTTGTTAATTGATTCCGGTTTTTCTCCTGCCAAACATTGCCAGATAGCGCTGTGTTCACTATCAACCGGGAATAGTTTAACCCCATATTCCGGTAACATTTTCATAATTATTTCACCAGCCATGACCAGAGATTCTTTGTTGGAAAGCGCAATATCAGCACCGGCTTTGATAGCATAATAAGTAGGTTCCAGTCCCGGAGCACCGACAATTGCATTCATAACCATATCAACATCAGATTTTTGTGATATTTCTAAAATTCCCTTTCTACCAGTCAGCACTTCAATATTTAGATCGGTTAATTCCTCTTTCACTATTTTGTATTGCTTCTCGTCGGCTATCGCGATAGACTTCGGTCTATATTTACGAGCCTGCCTGATCAATTCTGTGGAATTACTACCAGCTGTCAGATAGGACACTTCAAATTTTTCTGACAATGCATCAACAACATTCAAAGAATTTTTGCCGATAGAACCTGTTGAACCAAGAATTGATATTTTTTTCATATAATAAAATCTCCTAATCAGATCAATTTATAACAAAACCGGAAATATAAATAAAATTAACTCACATAATATTTTTTGCATCTATTTATAATTCTTTCATACATCTGTATTAAATTTTTAAACATTATCAATCAACATTTAATTTCTATTTTTCCTCTTTCCTTGCCAAATTACCTGTCAGTGAAATGCTAAGGGAAATATTTTCAGGTGATAACGAACATTCAAGACCAGTTTTTATGGATTTGGAAATATTTTTATAAATTCCGGTTTTAACAAAATTTCCGGATAAATTTTTTATAACATGAATTTTGCTGTCAGAAATATTAACATTGCATCGTGTTATATGACGATTGATTCCTATGAAACATTCAAATTTTGGTAAACGAAAATATTTGCCCAATCCTATATTAATATCTCTAAATCTAAAATCATCAGGCCCCCGCAAGGTAATCAAAGATACATTGGTGATCCAGGGTTTTAGATAATCACCCCAATTTGTCGAGATAAAAGGACCATAAAAACTCAGATTGTCGCCATGAAATGAACCGGCTCCCAATTGGAGTCCCAGAATAAGATTTTGATTAATTGCGGCACCTGTATAAAATGCCGGAATACAGTAATCAATATCATTGTTTTCAATAAACATGAATTCAGATTTCATTCCTAAAATGACTGATTTTGCCGAGTTTTGCGCAAATATTGAAATCGGGGCATCGTAGCCATTAACTAAAAAATCAACAATTGGTCTCAGTTCATTCTTGATTTCAGATAATGCTATTCCTGATAAATCAGGATTGACAGCATATATTGTTTTTCCGAAAAAAAATAATAAGATAAATACGTAATATATTTTAATTAAAAATTTTCGCACTTTATAATTCTATTAAATTTATATGAGAATCCGTAGAATGAGAAATTAGGAATATGGTATTTGCACTTAATTTCTTTAGACATCCTATCCTAATTTTTTTCAATTTCAAATTGTAAACAGTTTAATTATTTATCTTATAATCCCACGGGAGCTGGTTTTAATAAAGTTTATAATATTATTTACTTCGGGAATCAAATCACCCTTTTGTTCCAGAATTTTGATAGCACCTGATACGTTGTGTTTTGAACGCAAAATTAACTGGTATGCTTTTTTTATTTCATTAATTACTTCTTTAGAAAAATTTCTACGTGTTAATCCAACTTTATTCAGTCCCTGGAACGAAACTGGTTCACCGGCTGCGATAATATAAGGAGGAATATCTTTTGTAGAGCGAAAACCTCCGGCTATTAAAGCATGTTGTCCTACATGTACAAACTGGTGAATCCCCACCATTCCACCTAAAATAGCATAATCTTCAACAACAACATGACCTGCTAAGTTTACATTATTAGCCAATATAACTTTATTCCCTACAATACAGTCGTGTGCAACATGAGCGTATGCCATTAAAAGACAATCCGATCCAACTACTGTTTTCCAACGATCTTCAGTACCACGGTGAATTGTTACAAACTCCCTGATGGTTGTTCTGTCACCTATTTCGGTAGAAGTCACCTCTCCATGAAATTTTAAATCCTGTGGAAATTCGCCGATTGCAGCATGATGTAAAATTTTACACTCTTTACCAATGGTTGTTTTCGGGCATATTACCACCGAAGCCCCGATTTCACAGCCATCACCAATTTCGACTTCTTCCTGAATCCAACTAAATGGACCGATTGTAACATCTTTACCAATTATTGCCTTTTTATCAACTATAGCAGTGGGATGTATTTTGCTCATATTTTCCTATCTATCGACAACAGACGCCATTAAAATTGCCTCAGCGGCAATTTCATCATCTACATAAGCAACGCCTTTTAATTTACACATTGACATCCGGTATTTTATCATTTCTACTTCCAGGCGCAATTGATCTCCCGGTACAACGGGTTTTCTAAATCTAACCTTTTCCAATCCTGTAAAATAGATCAATTTTTTTTGGGCATCTGATTCAGCCTTTAACAGCATAAAACCGCCTGCCTGCGCCAGAGCTTCAACAATTAAAACTCCCGGCATAATTCTTTTTACCGGAAAATGTCCTACGAAAAACGGTTCATTTATTGTCACATTTTTCAAAGCAATCACACTTTCCATTGGTGTCATGTCCAGTACTCGGTCAATTAATAAAAATGGATACCTGTGAGGCATTACTTTTTCAATACCACTGATATCAAGAAAGGCACCTGGTAAAATTTGTTTCTGATATTTTTTACGGATCAAAGTTTTCTGGTATTCTTTTTTGATTTTTTTGACCAGATTTACATTGTGAGAGTGACCACTACGAGATGCTAAAACATGTCCGACAATTGGCATTCCCAGAAGTGCAAAATCTCCGATCAGATCAAGTACTTTATGCCTGACCGGCTCATTATAATATCTTAATTCCATATTATTTAGAATACCATTTTTCCCAATAAAAACATCATCATCCACATTAAAAAGGTTTTTAATCCGGTCAACTTCTTTCTGGTCAATTTCCTTATCTATAAATACAATGGCATTATCTACATCGCCACCTTTCACGAGTCCCTGCTCTTTAAGACTTTCAATTTCACTTAAAAAACAAAATGTTCTTGATGATGCATAATCTTTTACAAATTCCTCTTCCAATGAATAGGTTGTTGAGTATTGTGTTCCCAAAGAAGGGATCTGGTAATCAATTAAAAAGGTGATTGAAAAAGTATCAGCTGGAACAATATGAATATCTACACCTTTAGAATGATCAGAATAGGTTAAAATTTTGTCGATTTTCAATACTGGCTGAGGGATATTTTGCTCAACAATTCCGGATTTCTGTAAGGCTTTGACAAATTCCATAGCGCTACCATCGCAAACAGGAGGTTCAATATTATTCACTTCAATAAAAGCATTGTCAATACCCAATCCTGCCAGGGCAGCCAAAACATGTTCAACAGTATGAATTTTTGCTCCGTTGTGCTCTATAGTTGTCCCTCTGGAAATATCAACAACATGGTCAATATCAGCAGGTACAATCGGCTGATCATCAAGATCAGTTCGGACAAACTTGTAGCCAGAATTTTCCGGTGCCGGTTTAAAAGTCACTGTACTTTTTACACCGGTATGTAACCCAACGCCTGACACAGAAGCGGCTTTACCGATTGTTCTCTGATTTCTGGTTGCCATACTACTCCTTATCCTTATCTTTAAGTTTTTTTTCTAAGTTCTTTAGCCTTTTTCTGATATCTGGTATTGTCCGGATACCGGCCATTTCCCTGCGGGCGATTTTAGATTCCTGCGCCGGGAAACCAAACATGATGGATCCGGGAGCTACATCTTTTGTTATTCCGGATTTTCCCGTAAGAATAGCTCTGTCACCAACTTTAATGTGTCCAACAATTCCAACCTGTCCGGCAATTGTAACCATATTGCCAATTTCTGCACTACCAGCAACTCCAACTTGCCCTGTTATAAAACAATATTCACCAATTTTTACATTATGAGCAATCTGGATCAGGTTATCCAATTTTGTTCCTTTACCGATTTCTGTATTTCCTAAGGTTCCACGATCGATACTACAATTACTGCCAATTTCCACATTATCATGAATTATGACATGCCCGGCTTGTGGAATTTTGATAATATTACTATCAGTTCTCACAAATCCATATCCATCTGCTCCAATCACCGTTCCGGCATGGATAAGACAATTTTTGCCAAGGACACATTCATGATAAATAGTAACATTGGGTTTTATTATTGTACCTGCTCCAATTCTGGCATGATTTCCAATATAGGTGTTGGCATACACGATAGAATTGTTTTCAATTACAGCATCGTCTTCTACAACAACATTTGGTCCGATATAAATATCACTGCCCAAAATTGCAGTTTTTGAAATTACTGCAGTTTTATGAATCCCCGGCTTTAGGTTGGCAGGTGATGGGCGAAATAATGAAATAGCTTTTGAAAAAGCTAAATTCGGATTATCTACTTTAATTAAATTTGGATATTCTTCCTTGAAATCTTTGCCTACAATTAAAGCACCTGCTTTAGTTGATTCTATGAATTTTATATATTTTGGATTTGCCAGAAATGATAGATCACGGGTACCGGCATTTTGAATTTCAGCAACATTAATAATTTTTTTTGAAGCCTTACCTTGTAATTCTCCATTTAATTTTTCAGATAATTGTTGTAAAGTGTAGGACATTTTTTATTCTGACCTCTGTAATTCATATAAAACATCATCAGTAATATCAAATTTTGGTTCAGCATAAAGAATATTTCCAGCTACTGTATCCATGATATAATCATATTTTTCTCTTTTACCGATTTCCTGGATTACCATTTTAATTTTTTCCAGTACCGGCCCAATTAATTCCTGCTGTTTTGCATAAATAGCACCTTGTGGTCCCAACTTTTCTACCTGAAATCTTTGGATTACCTGTTCTTTTGTTGTTATTTCATTTTCTTTTTCTGCCCGACGTTCTTCACTGAGGATTAATTTTTGTCTGTCATAAGCCTGGAACAGACTGTCACGTTCAGCAATTAGTTGACGATATTGCTTTTCCAACTCTTTTGCTTCCTTGTCAAGTTGTATTTGAGCTTCTTTTGCTAATTCATATTCTGCCAAAATTCGATCTGAATTGACATAAACGACACTAAGTTCTGCATATGCAAAATTAACGATCCCTGCCAAAACAATAAAACATAATACTATCATTCTTGATTTTTTCACTTTATCCTCCAAGTGTTGTTAAAAAGGCATTCCAAAAATAAAATGGGTTTTCCAGCCTTTAGGTTTACTATATTTTCCAATATTTGCTTCATTTATATCATCAAATCCATATCCAAGGTCTACTCCGATCATACCAATCTGGGGCATAAAAAATCTAACACCTACTCCTGCTGACCGCTTTAAATTGAATGGATCTGTTTTATTTAAAGAATCCCAAACATTTCCCGCATCTGCAAAAGCCAAGGCGTAGATTGTTGGATTTTCTGAGATCGGCACCCTAAATTCCATGGAATATTTGAACAATGTTAAGCCACCAAAAAGTCCGGGATCATTAGAGCGAATACTATTATCATCATATCCTCTTAGTTGAACACCATATATCATACCTGCGCCACCCATAATATATTGTTCATCAGGAGGAATAAAACTGTCATTGTTCAGACCTTGTACCACTCCCAGCTCCATGTGATTAAAAAGCACAAATTTCCAAAATGTTGGGGAATAAAATTCAAGGGTGATATCATGTTTATGGAAATCTTCACTACCACCTAACAAACCACCGGATAGAGTTGATGACCACCTGAAAACCGAACCTTTTGTCGGAAACTCCGGCCTGTCTCGGCTATCACGGGTAATTGACTGTGAAACACTGATTCCTACAGTTTTAGGACGAGTAATATAACTATCTGTTTCCCCGTAAGTTCTATATTTTTTATTTGCATAATTTACCATCCAGGTACCTCGGAAATAACTATCCGGCCATCGGAATCTTCGGCCATATCGTAATGATCCTCCAAAAATACTTAAATCATAGGGCAAATAATAACTTGTATATCCACCACGACCACCTCTTTCTGACAGGAAAACACTCCCACCGACCAGGTTTGGTGTATCAAAAACCCAGGGATCATTAAAACTTATTGAAAATGATTTATAGGGAGCTGCAGAAGAATTACCATAAAAAGTATATCTGGTTCCTTGCTGATAACTAAATCTTAATTGCTGCCCTTTACCACGAAAATTATTAAACTCAAGGCCACCACCACCAATAAAACCATACATTTGACTAAAACTAACTGACATATTCGCACGGTCAGAGGATTTTTCTTCTACCTTTATTTCAACATCAATTTCTTTTTCACTTACGGGAACAACATCGGGTTCAACATTGGCAAAATAGTTTAACATAAAAATTTCCCGTTGACTTCTCATCAAGGCTTCACGACTAAAAATATCTCCTGGAAAAACTTTGAGTTCACGTCTGACTACATTTTCATAGGTTTTATCATTACCAATAATATTGACCTGACTTACATAAACTTTATGATTTTCCTGTATTTGCAAATTTATATCAACCTCATCTTTGCCAACCGGAATTTCAATAGGTTGTATATTTACAAAAAGATATCCACGATCCATATATAGACTATTTACCCGATCGTAAACACCCATTTGAAATTTTTCATCATCATACCAGTCACCCTCTTTAATATCAAGTGCTGTTATTAATATTTCATCAGAAAATAAAGTATTCCCATTAAATGAAATATTTTTGTATTTATAACGAGGCCCCTCATTAATTGACAATTCAATAAACATTCGCTTTTTATTTTCACTATAATATAGAGTGTCACTTAAAATTTCAAAATCACGATAACCCTCTTTTTTATAAAATGCGACTAACAGGTCTTTATCTTCCAGATATTTTTCCTTTTCATAATCTCCAACCCGAAATAAAAATAAATTTCGGCCTTTGGTATCTTTCATTACACGCCTAAGTTTGCTTTCAGAAAAGTTTTGATTTCCTTTAAATAATACTTTTTTGATACGAACTTTTTTATTCTCTTTAATTACAAAGGTTAAGTCTTTGGTATTTTCTTTTTCACCGTCTTCGATTTTATGGTCAATTTCTACACGATGATATCCATCTTCAAAATATAATTTCCTGATCTTGCGTTTACTTTCTGTTATTAAATGAGGTGACAGGACTTTTCCACTTAATAAAAATAGCTCTTCATTAATTTTTGTATTACTTATTTTTTTGTTACCCTCTAATTCAAATTTTCCAAGACGAGGATATTCTTCGACCTGGATAATAATAAATGCACCCTGATCAACAACCTTGTCTAATAAAATCTGAATATCAGAAAATAAGCGCAATTCAAAAAGTCTTTTCACGGCATTCGGGATATCGTCAAAAGTAATTGTTTTTCCTTCGATAAGGCCGGATTGGACTTTAATGCTGTTTTCTGAAATTGTGGTGTTTCCCTTTACGGCTACACCCAATAGTTCAATTTTTGGCGTTTGTTGGCCAAATAAAGATGATATAAAAATAATAACTATAAATAGTCCGGTGAAAATTTGATTTTTGTTCATTAAATCATTTACCTTTATTTTTTTTGTGAATTTGTTCGCTTGTTAAACCAAAACGGCGTTCTCTTCTTTGATAATCGCTTATAGCCTTAAAAAGTTCCAAGGCTCGAAAATCGGGCCAGAAAACTGAAGTAACATATAATTCAGCATAAGCAATTTGCCAAAGAAGAAAGTTACTTAATCTTAGTTCACCACTAGTTCTGATTAGTAAATCCGGATCAGGCATGTTTTTAGTATAAAGGTAATTAGAAAATACTTCTGCTGTAATATCCTCTTCTTTTAATGAACCTCGTTTTACATCCCTCGCAATTACTTTGGTTGCGTTTAATATCTCCTGTCTGCTACCATAGCTTAAGGCTAAATTTAAATTTAATCCTGTATTGTTTTTTGTGACCTCTACCCCGTTCTGTAGCCCTTTTAATGATTTTTCAGGTAAATCTCCAAGATGCCCCATTATGGTTAGTTTGACATTATTTTTATGCAATTCATTAATTTCTTTTCTAATAGTACTTAATAACAAAGTCATCAGGGCTGATACTTCCTGAATTGGGCGTGACCAATTTTCTACCGAAAATGTGTATAATGTCAACGCTTTTACACCTAACGCCCCACATTCCCTGGTGATTTCCCGGACAGAATTTATCCCCTCCTTGTGACCAAACAATCGATTTTTCCCGCGTTTTTTTGCCCATCGCCCATTACCATCCATAATTATAGCAATATGCTCAGGAACTGCTCCGTGTGAAATTATTGCATTTCTTTTTTTATCTATATCAGAATTATTCAATTTTTCCTTTATATCCAAATTAGCTTAGAAAAGTTAAATTTATCGTCTATAAAAGTCAATGAAAAACAACGGCCAAATTTACGACTCAAAAAAACCTAAAGTTAACCTGTTAATTTATTGTTAATAATATTAATTATCAGTTGAATAATTTATGACAGTTTCATAACCTGAATGTTTCAAATTTTCAAAAATTGCCTGATTTTTTTTAACGCTTAAAAGTATTTTTGTCTTTCATTTAGTATCTATTGAAGAATAACGGGGAGGACAATAATTGGAATTTTTTTAATCGGAATTTGGTTTATTTACAAAAATAATAATCTCATGTTGGAGTAATGCATATTTATTATCAGGATTACCAAATTCTTTACCCTGTATCCACCACTTAAATGGACTAACTTCAAAACCAGATTCTCTGAGCCGGTCTAAATAATCAATTGCATACATTCTTACATGGTCAGATTGTCCGAATATTTTTTCTCTTTCCGATGGAGATGTAACTGAAACATCCTCATAGGTTTTATTAAGATTTAAAGATATTGGAACTTGTAAAATACCCCAACCTCCGGGTCTTAGAACCCGAAATAATTCTCTTATGGCTTTTTTATCATCGATAACATGCTCTAATACATGATTACAAATAACAGCATCAAAGGAATTGTCTGGGTAATCGATCTGTGTAATATCCATCTTGACCATTACTTTATTCGAATTTAAATCAGCCGTCAGATAATCTATATTGGAATGATTTTTCAGAATTGTGCTTAGGTTTTTCTCAGGCGCCAAGTGAAGTAATTTCAGATGTTCCTGGAAAATTTTGGTTTTATTTAACAGGTATAAATATACTAGTCGCTCTCTGTCAAGTGAACGGCAAACCGGACAACGGGCATTTGGGCGAAAACTTCCACCGATGATCCTGTTTTGGATGAGAACCGGAAATTTTTGACCGAATGGAAGTAATATCCTTAAATGTGAGCGACAAATTGGGCATTTATACATCCAGCCAAAATATTTAACTTTTCTTCTAAAATGTCTTAGCCATGCCCTATGTTTCGCTGGGATAATGGTTTTTAACAGTCTTTTAATTGTACTTTTCATATTCATAAATAATTATATTGATAATAAAGGATATACCTTGAATATTGTACAGATACCAATCAGGATCGGAATATATGTTTTATTGTGCTACTATACTTTAAATTATCTTCTATCAGCTAGTTTCGCCAACAGACGCAATATTTCTATATAAAGCCAGACTAAAGTAACTAATAAACCAAATGCGCTATACCATTCCATATATTTTGGAGCACCATGCTTCACGCCATTTTCAATAAAATCAAAATCCAGTACAAGATTCAAAGCGGCTATTACAACGACAAATAAACTGAATCCGATTCCAAATATACCACTACTGTGAATCATTGGAATCTGGACATTAAACATCCCAAGTATAAAAGAGACAAGGTATAATAAAGCAATTCCACCAGTTGCTGAAACAATCCCCAGTTTAAAATTTTCGGTTGCCCTGATTTTTCCGGTGCGATATAGAAATAATAAAGAAGCGAAAGTACCAAATGTTAGAAAAACAGCATTTAATACAATACCTTTGTAGCGAGCTTCAAAAATAGCGGATATTGCACCCAGAAAAAGTCCTTCAAAAATTGCATATAGAGGAGCGGTTATCCTGGCAATAGGTTTATTAAAAATAGTGATCATGCTAAAAATTAAACCTCCGATCAGCCCAATCCACATTGTGGGCATTATCGAGGCACTATCCCAGGATGAAAAATAACGGCTCCATGACCAACTTGCGGCTAAAAAAGTTAATACCAATAAAACTCCTGTCTTATCGGCAGTTCCTTTTAAGGTCATTGTTCCAGTTGAACTGCTCACATTTGGAAAATCAGAAAATGTTTTAGAATTTAAAGCCGGATTTGCAGTACGCATTTTTATTCCTCATTTTTTATTGAATTTTCATTTTTAGTACATTTCCCCCAAAAACGATATAGGAGATTTTCACAGACTAATATAATAAATTTGATTGAAAAAAATAAATAAAACCGGAGTGATTTGTCTAAATATTTTTCACTAATTGCGATTTTGCAATTAGTAGAATTTACCCGATTTAGTAGTTGCGATTTTGCGATATTCCGTCGCTAAAAACTGATCATTGAGCCCATAATTGTCGATCCAAACTTCTATATTGTATAGCTTCACCTAAATGCTGAGGCAGGATCATTTCACTGTTATCTAAATCTGCAATAGTACGTGATACTTTTAGGATTCGGTCATATGCTCGGGCGCTTAGGCCTAATTTTGAAATGGCATTTTTTAATAGATCACCACCCTTTTTATCAATTTTACAATAATGCCGAATTAATTTTGGTTCCATGTGGGCATTACAATAGACGTTATTAATTGAACTAAACCGGGTTGTTTGTATTTTTCGGGCAGTTTGGACCCTTTGCCTGATATCACTGGATTTTTCGCCAGGTTGTTTACTTGCCAATTCAGTGTATTCCACAGTTGGTACTTCAACATGAATATCAATTCTGTCTAATAAGGGACCTGAAATTTTTGCCATATATTTTTGAATTTGTCCCTGCGTACAGGTACATTCATTTTTTTCATCAGTAGCATATCCACAAGGACAGGGATTCATAGCTGCTACTAAAAGAAAGGCTGCCGGGTAGGTCAATGACATCTGAGCCCGGGAAATTGTAACACTCCCGTTTTCAAGGGGCTGCCTCATAACTTCCAGAACATTTTTTTTGAATTCCGGCAATTCATCTAGAAAAAGTACTCCGTTATGACTCAGGCTGACTTCACCGGGTTTTGGTATTTTGCCGCCACCAACCAATGCAGCATCGGAAATTGTATGATGAGGTGTTCTAAAAGGTCTGGTTGCTACTATTCCCTGTCCCGGGGGAATTAGTCCTGCTACAGAATGGATTTTTGTTGATTCCAAAGCCTCTTCCAAAATTAAATTGGGAAGAATGGTTGGAAATCTTTTGGCTAACATTGTTTTTCCTGAACCCGGAGGACCAATCATAATAATATTGTGACCACCTGCTGCTGCGACTTCCAGGGCACGTTTAACATTTTCCTGACCTTTGACATCAGAAAAATCCACTCTGTATTTTCTATGTTTTTCAAAGAGAGATGTAATGTCGACTTTGAATGGTTCGATAGAAATTTCATCGTTTAAAAAATTAACAGCTTCTTCCAGTGTGTTTATACCTATGACATTATGTTTACTTGCAATAGCGGCTTCTCTGGCATTATCTTTTGGTAAAATAATACCATCAAAATCGGATTTGTTCAAAGCCACTGAAATCGGTAACGCTCCCTTTATACTACGAATTGCACCATCTAATGCAAGTTCTCCCAGGATTAGATATTTATCCAATTTATCGCCTCTTATCACGTTGGCAGCTTTTAAAATTCCAATTGCTATAGGAAGATCAAAAGCACTTCCTTCCTTTTTAATATCCGCAGGGGCCAGATTAATGACAATTTTGTTGGCGGGGATAATATGACCATTATTTCGAATGGCTGAAGAGACTCTTTCTTTACTTTCTTTTACAGCACCTTCAGGTAACCCAACTACTATAAACTTTGGTAATTGCGAACGACTAAGATTACATTCAACATCTACAATATATGCATCAACCCCTAAAACCGCTGAACTTTTTATTAGTGCAAATTTTTTCATCTTGGAATCCTTTTAATAACAACAGACCGGATTTATGGATTAATGTAGTAAAAAATTTTCCGGGAGAATATATTTTTCTGGTCTGGTTTACATTGTTTTCATTGAACATGAATAATTCTATATATAAAATACTCTACTATTAAATTCTGTTAGGAAAACTGCCAATAACTCTATATTAATGTGAAGTTAAAGATATATATGAATTTTCTCAATAAAAAAATATTTTAATTATAATCTCAGAGTTTTTATCAAGGAGATTATTGGATGTTAAAAATATTTTATGATTAAAGTTGATAAAATCGTAAAAAAATTCAAAACTTTCCTTCCGTCAAAAACCGGACATAGTTTGAGGCAGCGTAGCAACGAAGAATCTTGTCGATAATTGTAGGAGATTCTTTATTCGTACCTTATTAAGGATGACAGCAAATTTACTTTTTATGGAATTATTAAAGTTGGATTTCTGGGATTTTTCATTTCCACTTGCCAAAGCGGTTAGTTAAAATTTGGCAGAAATAAACTAAAAAATTTGAGGTCAATGTTTATTTTTTTTGTATTGTTTCGTGATGACATTGTCATAACCAGGTTGTAAATCCGAACTATATCTATTTTCTAATGGATAGTTTTTATAGTTTTGGATTTACATCAAGTTCAAAGGGACTTATATTATTTTTATTGTATTGTTTTTTAAAATCATTAAGCCGTTTTTCCTGTGCTGATTGTTCCTGGTAAAATTGCTCTGGAAGTTTTGTATAACTAAAATAATTCTGAATTCGAATATTTTTCGCAATTAAATTATCAATACGAATAGTAAATTGTTTTTCATATTCTTGACGAGTATATTCTTTATTTAATGAATTTTTAAAAATTTTGGCAATATCTTTATATAATGGGATAAATCCAACTGGGGTTTTTATTGCCTTATATTCATTATGAACACGGCCTTCAGCCCATAATATCCATGCTTTTTTATCTTTTTTGGAATTGAGGAAATCTCCATTTTCATTTTTCAGGAAATAGTTAGTACTGAATATTATTGGCTGGCTTTTTAGAGCTATACCAAATTTAAAATGGTTACTAAAATATTTGTTCAGGGGGACAACAATGAAATCAAGATTTGCCATTGGAGAATGTTTTCTTTTTCCCTCTTCACCTATAGTTGCTGAAGTTGTCTCAGATTCTAATGATGCACCAAGAAAGACTCCATGATTCCAACTTAATGATTGGGCAATTGGTACATTTGTATCTGAATCCCGTCCTCCATATACAATAGCTTTGACTGGCACTCCATCTTTGTTTTCAGCAAAGGGGTCAACGTTTTCCAGATTTTTCAGATTAATAGTATATCTGGCATTTTTATGTGAAAGTGGTATTAAATTACCTCTTGAATCTCGTTTTCCCTCAAACCATTTTCCTGAATGATTAATTCCTATCTGAGGGTGTTTTTTTCCCATTCCCAACCAATAAGGACTGCCATCACTTTCCAGAACATTGGAAAAGATGATTTCATTTGAAGAATTAAGATATTTATAAATAACAGGATCGTCTTTAGGATTTACATCTTTAATAATGCCAAAAATCCCTGATTCAATATTTGCAGCGTGACATTCACCATTTTCCCAAATTTTTAAGTAAACAATATCATCACCAATAATTGTCTGCCCCGGAATCATAGCAGTACTGGTTTTACCACAGGCACTGGGAAATGCGCCACAAAAGTATGTTGTTCTGGTTTTATTTTCAGGGTGAACTCCCATAATAAACATATGCTCACTAAGCCAATTTTCATTATTTGCTTTATGAATTGCCAGGCGCAAGGCTAATTTTTTTAATCCCAGACTATTCCCTGCATATTGATTATTTACAGATAGGACTCTATTTCCCTCTAAATCAATATAGATTCGTCGTTTATCTATATTTATACTTGTTTTTGCCTCATTTAATGCTCCGGCAGAATGAACAAAATGGAAAAAATTATTTTTATTTTTTAATTTTTTAAACTGTTCATATCCGGAACGGTATAGAATATTTTCACTATGGGCAACATAAGCAGAATCAGTAATTTGCATTGCTGAAATAGAAAATTTGGAATCCAGTGGTCCAAGACAGAAAAATCTGACAAGCATTTTTTTTCCCATCATTGAATTTTCTAAAATTTTGTATATTTCTTTTAAACCGGATTGTTTTTCAATAGTATTAATATGTTTACTAATTGATTTGCCTTTTGGGAGCAGAACCCGAGTGTGCTGTTTATCACGTCCCTGATCATCATATCCATCATAATGTATAGTATGGTTCTGATTTTTTAATTTTCTTTCTTCACCATTGCTTAAAGCGAGATTCCTGACAAATTCTGTATCCTCGTCTGAGTCATTCAAAATCAGAATTTTTTCAGGTTTACAGATTGTTGCCATTTCAAAAATAATTTTTTCAATACTTTCATTTTCAAGATATTTAATTTTCAGATAATTTTTTTTATCAAGCATATCGTTAATTTTAAGCATTATCAATTTTTCCTTAATTATTTAGGCATTATTAAGATAATTATTATCAAAAAATAGGAATAATGAACAACTCTAAATTTGAATTATATTCATTAATTGAAGTTAAAAATTAATATTAAAAAAATGAAACAAAAATCTTAATTAATTTAAGTGATTTTTAGCAGGTATAACCACCTACTGTTTATAACAATATATTTAAACAGGATATTATCTTGATTAATTTTATTAAGTTGAATTGTGTATAAAGTGGTTTGTTTTTTCAAATTAATAGGAATTAATACTTTTAATTTTTCCTTTTTTTAATTAATATCGAAATAATATTTTGCTTTGAAATTAAAGTTTCAAAGTCACTTTTTAACGGAAATTATAAATTGAGTAGTAAGTAAATGGGTTTTTAATGAAGAAAAAATCAAATAATAGAAAAAACAATTTAACATTTCCTTTTGATGAAAAAATTGAAGAAAAATGTCCGGATTGTTCAGCAAAAATATTTTACAGAAAAAAACCGTTTCATAATTATAAAATTTATTACAAAATCTGTAATGACTGTGGTTGGTATTTTCAAATGGATAAAACCGCATGGAAAGAAATTGTGAAAAAAGCTGAGGAAGAAGTCTGATAACTACTATAATTTTCCCAATACTTTTTTATTATATTTTTGAAAATGATCATTTTAATAAAACTGACTGATTTATTTCATTAACTGATTGTAGATCTAACAGATTTTCCACTATTTTAAAAGCAAATATTATAGCTGCTCCAGACGCCTGCCCCGTTATTATATTTTGGTCACAAATTACCTGCTCTGATGAACACTTTAAAGGAATTTTTTCTGAAACAGCCGGATGCATTGTGAATTTTTTATTATCTAATAATCCAGCTTCGTATAATGCCATTGGCGCTGCGCAAATAGCGGCGATAATTTTACCTTGATTATTCATATTCTTAAGAATTTGAATTACTTGCCGGTCATTTTTTAAATTTTCGCTACCGGGCATTCCACCAGGTAAAATAATCGCATCAAAGATTTCAGATGAAACTGCAGATAAATTAGTATCTGCTTCAATTATAATATCATGTGAACCCCTGACTCTTATCTTATCCAGGCTTGAGGTTGTTACTTCGATATTTCCACGTCTTAGGATATCAATAATGGTAATTGCTTCAATTTCCTCGAGTCCATTAGCAAGTAGAACCAATGCTTTTTTCTTCATTACAAATTCTCCCGATCCTATTTACCTTTAATGTTTTCAGAATGACATGCATTCAATACTTTTATTTTATTTGTTAACTATTTTGATTAGAAACTGATTATTTAGTTTTAATTAACGAGATTTCAGTCACGGCTTTTCTATATGCCTCTTGAGCCTGATCAATAATTCGAATTGAGGATAGATCTTTTATAATTGAATTAGAAAAATTTTCTTTTGAGAAGGGGAATTCAGTCAGATGGACTTCTGCAACAGGTATATTTATAATTGATAAAAGTTCCCTGAGGCTGTAACAATTATTAGCCAATCCACCAGGGCTGAATAATAAATAATCTGTATTGTTGCGATTGCTATTAACACATTTATAAATATTTTTTTCATCGAAAAAATGATAAATTTTCAATTCAATACCTTTGTCTCTGGCCTCTCTCCGTAAAAATGTATTTAGTTTATCAAGGGTAAGACGAGTACCGGTCTTTGCTGAAATTTTTCCAAGCAGGTGAATATTCGGGCCATGTATTACTAATATTTTCATCATGAAAAATATACTAGAGAATTATGTTAAAATCAACCAGGCTCTTTTAATATTTGGTTTATAATTATCTCTCAAATTTGTAACCCAGATAAAATTAATTTTATGGATTTTAATGTTATAATTTCATATTAAGTTACAACCTGATTTGAAATTAAATTTTAAAATTTATGATTAGATTTATTTTCTATTACTCCCAATTTTTCACAATATTATGTCTTGGTATCTGAAGGCTTGGAATTTTTTAGGTTACTTGATTTTGATAGGAACATAATTTTAAAAAGTGAATACATTAATTATTTATCAAAAAAATAAAAAAAAGTAGGGTAAAGCGCTTTTCAAACGGTATATTAACGAAGAAAGAAATTTTTTGATCATTTAAAATAAGAAAGGGTAGAAAATGAAGAATCTATTTAGAATTTTAGTAGTAGTTGTGAGTATACTGGTTGTTTTTATTTCCTGTGAAAAATCTTCGGTTATTGATACAGAAGGGCAATCTTCCCTGGAAAATATTCCTTTAACATCTCTTGAAGGCGTGAATTCCGATATTTTAATCGAAGGAGATGGGAATTTTGAAAAAGTTATTACTTCTCCGTTAGTAAAAAATGATGGTTGTCGATTTATCGTTTCCGGAACTATTGAATACCGGGTTAATGGAATAGCTGTTGTAGTTGTTGATTTTGGAGATGGTACATGTGATAATATTGCAACAAAAACAGAAAATGGTATTACTACAGAATTTGAATTGGACAGAAAATATGAATTTGATGGTGATAAAAGAGATGGTAAGAGAGGTTTTGATTACGAGAGAATTATTGTTAATCCATTAATTAGAATCGCAGATTGTGATTACATTGTTGCCGGAACAATTGAACTGCTAAAAGAAGGTGTAGTTATCGCTGTGATTGATTTTGGTGACGGTGAATGTGATAATCTTGCTACTGAAACAATTGATGGTGTTACTAAAGAATTTGAATTAGATGGAAAAGAAGATAAAAACAGGGGCGATTGGAATAAAGATCGTGATGGAAAGCATGAAGGTTGGAAATGCTTTGAACTGGTTTTGCCAGTTACCTATATCATGCCAGACGGATCTACTATAACAGTTGAGAATAAAGAAGGATATAGCGTTCTGAAAGAGTGGTATGCTGCTAATCCAAATGCTACTGAAAAACCTGCTTTACAATTCCCGGTTGATGTTATTTTTAAAGACGGGACAACTATAACTATTAATAATGAAGAAGAAATGGGCAGAATAAAGGAAGCCTGCGAAGAAAAAAAATGGAATAAAGGCAAAAAATGTTTTGACCTGGCTTATCCAGTTACCTATATCATGCCAGACGGATCTACTATAACAGTTGAGAATAAAGAAGGATATAGCGTTCTGAAAGAGTGGTATGCTGCTAATCCAAATGCTACTGAAAAACCTGCTTTACAATTCCCGGTTGATATTGTATATGAGACTGAAGAAGGTGACTCTACTGTAACAATTAATA
>JAOZSR010000001.1:0-45517 GCA_029939575.1 Fidelibacterota bacterium | reverse complement strand
CCGGTTGATATTGTATATGAGACTGAAGAAGGTGACTCTACTGTAACAATTAATAATGAAGAAGAAATGAGAAGCGCCCATGAGGATTGTCGTGGTGAAGATGGTGAAAGTGACAGAGGATAAAATAAAATGAATTATTTACATGCCGCAGCCATTACTCGTTAGTTTAATTAGTTGCGGGATGTGTATTGAATTTTGGATATCGGGCATACTTTGACAAAAGAAGAATTTAAGCTTTTATACATAAAATATTTTGATTCTATAAGAAACTATATTTATTATCGGTCAGGAGATACTGAAATCGCTGTTGATATTGCACAAGAGACATTTATGAAAATCTGGCAAAAACAATATAAGTATCATGAAAAAAAATCAAAGTCTTTATTATATAAAATTGCCAAAGGATTGTTTGTTGATTTTTTCAGAAGACAAAAAATTAAAACTGAATATTTGCAGGAATTAAAATTTAATTTAAAAAATAAAGATTCTGAAAACTATGTTGAATATCTTTGTTTGAAAAATAATTATGAAAAATCTTTGGCTAGATTACCGGAAAAACAAAGAATAGTTTTTTTAATGAGTCGAAAAGATGAACTTAGGTACGATGAAATTGCTGAAAGACTTAACATAAGCAAAAAAGCTATTGAAAAACGTATGAGCCTGGCAATTGCAACTTTAAAAAAATCAATGCTATAATTTTCAGAAAATACTATTTAAATGAAAAAAAATGGTGACGATATGGAATTTTTTAATAATCTCGAAAGTCCTTTTGAGCAGAGCAAAGATGATATTTGGATAAAACTTGCTCCTCATATACAGGAGAAGCCCAAAACTCAACTATCTCCATCACTTTTGATGCAATATGCTGTTATTGCGATAGTTGCCTTGTTTGTTAGTAGTGCTTCCTTCCTAAGATTTTATCCAACAACTGTTAATTGTGACAAGGGAGAACATTTATCATACATTTTACCCGATGGATCGGTAGTCGAACTAAACGCGGATACAAAAATTTCATATAAACCTTTTTGGTGGAAATTTCAAAGAAAACTTAGTTTATCAGGAGAAGCATTTTTTGAAGTTGAAAAGGGGAAAAGTTTTTGTGTACTTTCCGAACAAGCTCAGGCTCAGGTTGTAGGTACAAGTTTTAATATTCTTGCGCGGGATACTGATTATAAAGTATTTTGTACAACCGGAAAAGTCAAAGTTAGTAGTACAAAATCCGATGTGAACTTTATTGTTGAGCCCGGAGAAATGGTTGTTATTGATAATATCAATAAAATCGGAAGTATGAAAACCACAAAAGCAGAAGATGTTATTTTCTGGAAGGAAAATAAATTTAATTTTGTATCGGAATCGGTACAAAATGTTTTTTCTGAACTTGAGCGACAGTACAATATTGAAATCCTGGCTAAGATTAATAACATAGATGATTATGTTTATACCGGTTTTTTTGAAAAATCAAAAAATATTGATTCAACTTTACATTTGATTTGTAAAACTTTTAATTTTAGTTTTATAGAAATAGAGAATAATAAATATAAAGTTTCACAAAAATTATAGTGCTGATAAATAAAAATTTTAAAATAATATTCCTGGGTTTTCTGCTTATATGTAGTTTTTTAGATGCGAAGACTCAAACAATTACAGTAAATGTTCAAGATCAACCTCTTACTGAAGTTTTCCAGGAGCTGAAAGAAAATTATGGAATTCAATTTTCATTTAATAATAAACTTCTGGAAGAGTGTCAGGTTTCAAAATCAGCAACCTATAATTCAGCCAAAGAAGCTATCAGTGATTTAATAAAAGGTCATGATTTTACTTATGAAATAAGTAACGATGTTTTTATAATTTTACCTGCCTTGAAGTCAAAACCGCATTATTACTCGTTTTCTGGCGCTATTAGAGATAAAATAAATAAAGAGCCTTTGCCTGCTTCAACAATTTTATTTGAAAAATCAGGTATTTCTACCGATATAAATGGCAATTTTTGCTTTAAATCCAGGCATAATAAAATTAAAATACACGCATCCTATGTGGGTTATTATAAACTTGATACACTGCTTTCAGCCGGTCATTATCATTCCCTGAATCTAACTCCCTCTGTAATTGGTTTACAGGAGGTTGTTGTATACAAAGATGGACAAGTAGAAGATATGCATGTGGGACAAAATGCCGGAATGATAAAAGTGAATCATAAATTGGCATCATTTTTACCAGGAAATGTGGATAATACAATATATAATTTGTTACGTTTACAAGCGGGGATTATGGCAGCCGGAGAGCAAACACAGGATTATTCAATTTGGGGTTCATACAAGGGTCAAACGCTTGTTCTTTATGATAATATCCCTTTGTTTAATATTAGTAGTTTTAATGATAATATCAGTGTCATCAATCCATTGATAGTAAAGGATATTGAAATAATTAAAGGTGGTTATAATGTCGGTTTTTCCAATCGAGTGGGAGGTGTTGTAAATATTAGTGGGAAAAATGGTAATTTTGAGCATTTTGTGGACCATTTTAATATTAATAACCAAACCTTTAACGGCTTTATAAATATTCCCATTGCAAATAATTTTGCCTTGCAAAGTTCTTTTCGCCAATCTTTTAAAAATGGAATAAATGTTAGAAATCAAAATTTATCAAAAGAGCGTATTACTCCTAATTATAATTTTTATGATATTAATGTGAAAGTATCCGGCAAACTTAATAATTCAGATAATTTTTATGTAAGTTTGATATCAGGTCATGATGATATGGATTACTCTTTTATTCAGGAAAAAGACAGATTAAATATTTTGTTTATATCGGAAGAAGAACAAAAAAGAAATCAGTTTGGCGGAGCGTTTTATTACAATAAAAACTGGAAGTATTTAGGCTCGTCAAATTTTACAACTTCTTTTTCAAAATTAAATTCAACAATAGATAATTCCTTGCAAATTAAATCAATAGATGATTATTATAACTATTATACTTTAAATACTATTTCAGAAATTTCAAGTAAAGTTGATCATTTTTTTCCTGCAAAAGGGATAAATAATATTAGTACTGGTATAAATTATACTTATAATACATCGACTTTTAAACAGGACAGGAATGATAGAAATATCAAAGATAATTTTATAGAATCCAGAAGAATTGGCGCTTATATAAAAAATAATATTTACATTTCAAATAAAATAAACATTCATCCCGGAGTTCGAGTTGATTATTCAATTGATGATAATCTGCCATATTTTCAGCCAAGAATAGATGCGAATATCATCCCTTTTATCAATTGGAAAATTAATCTGGCCTGGGGAATTTACAACCAGTTTGTCTCTGAAAATGCAGTGCTTGATTTAGATGAAAATTATTTATATGTCTGGAATGTTTGTGATAATCGAAGCATCAAAATTCCCCACAGTCAGCATTTTGTTACCGGGTTTTCCTTTGATAAAAATAATATTCAGTTAAGTGTTGAAGGTTTTTATAAAATTACTGAACAGATGAGTCGGTTTTTGCGTGATTATGGAAGAAATAAAATAGATTATAGCGAAGGTGATAGCAAGAATATGGGGCTTGATTTTTATTTTAAAACAAAAATAAAAAAGCACAAATTCTGGGTTGCTTATACATTGAGCAGGTCAACAGAGAGATTTGATTATTTTAAAAACAAACAATATGAACTTGCGCTTCATAACCAAACCCACGAAATTAAGACAGCGGCAATTTTTAATTTATCACCCTTCTTTGTATCAATGAATTATGTTTATGGCTCTGGCCTTGAGTTTACCCGAAAAATTACTCTGGATAATGAGCCTTATCCTTACAATCGGTTTGATGTTGCGGTTTTATATAAATTCGACTTCCAAAAAATCAAATTGGAATCCGGAATATCAATTATAAATTTATTCAATATAAAAAATATCAGGTATAATGGTTTTACCAGTCTTCCGGGCGGAAAACGAATTTATACCAATGCTCTTCCTTTTTCCCCACTTTTTAATTTACGAATGAGTTTTTGATGAAAACATATAAGGAAATTTAGGTTTTTATAAATTATTTGGGCTACTGGTCTCTGCATAATTTAACCAATTCCATATTTATCAAATCGTCGTAAAAAAATATTTTTAGAAAAAAAACTTGACAAAAACACTTCTGTTTCTTAAACTTGAACAATTGTAATGCAGTACCGAACAAATGTGCAAATAAAGAAAATGAAAGATACTAAATCACATATCGCTATTATCGTTGAAGCCGCCCAGCTTTATTATAAATATAATTTTAATCAACAAAAGATCGCTCAGAAAATTGGTGTATCCAGACCCGGAGTATCAAGATTACTTCAGGAAGCCAGAGATAGAGGAATAGTAAAAATTGATATAATTGATCCTTTGAATAATGGAACTGAGATTGAAAATAAATTAAAACATAAATTTAATCTAAAGAAAGTTATCATAGTTCCAAATATACAGGATGATGATAGGGTAATAAAGAAAAGGCTTGGAAAGGCAGCAGCATTATTGCTTGATGAATTAATTAATTCAGATGCCATATTAGGAGTTTCCTGGGGTACAACAATGCAGGAGATATCCAGGCATATCAGGAATAAAAAAACAGATAATGTGGTTGTTGTCCAACTTAACGGAGGAGTATCAAAGGCGGAATATGATACTCATGCCAGTGAAATTGCTCAGAAAATTGGTGAAGCCTATAGCGCAACTCCATATTTATTACCACTTCCTGCGATTGTTGATAAGCCTGATGTTAAGAGAGCTATTGTGTCTGATAAAAATATATCCCAAATACTGGATTTTGGGAAACTATCAAATATTGCAATGTTTACAATTGGATTATTTAATCATGATTCAGTATTAGTAAAATCTGATTATTTAAATTATCAAAAAGTTGAAAGTTTAATCGAAAAAGGCGCTATAGGAGATATTTGTTCAAGAATTATAGATCAGGACGGGAATATATGTTCCAAAGATTTAAATTCACGTACGATAGGGATTGAACTTCGGGATTTATCAAAAAAAGAATATTCAATCGCTGTTGCCGGCGGATTGAAAAAATTTCCTGCTATTCAGGCTGCTTTAAAAGGGAATTTATTTAATGTTCTAATTACTGATGAGCAGGTAGGGAATAGATTGTTGAAATTGGAAACGAGATAAAAATGGCTGATAAAATAAAAATAACAATTGCAATTGGCTCCGATCATGGAGGTTTTCCATTAAAAGAAAAATTAAAAAATTATTTAATTGAAAATGGTTATAAGATCATTGATTGTGGCACTGACAGTACAGAATCTGTAGACTATCCAAAATTTGCTTATGCAGTTGCGAAACAGGTATCAGAGAATAAGGCAAATTTTGGGATTATAATTGATGGCGCCGGGATTGGTTCTTCAATGACTGCCAACAAAGTACCTGGTGTACGTGCGGCTCTTTGCTATGATATTTCATCAGCGAAAAATTCCCGCGAACATAACGATGCCAATGTCCTGACCCTGGGGGCCGGGTTAATTGGAGAAGCATTAGCAATGGAAATTGTTTCGACATTTCTTTTGAATCAATGTACAGAAGAGCGTCATTTGCGTCGGGTAGAAATGATAAATGATGTAGAAAAAAATAATTTACCAGATGAAATAACCCAAGGTATTCAAAAAATAAATAAGGAGGAAAAATTGACAGATATATCAAACGAGGATCTGTTAAAAATAACAGCGCAAGTAAAAAATTTACTTGAAGAACGAAATATTTCCGTAAAAAATCAAAACCCAAACCATAAGGATTCAGATATGGTTTGTACATGTGGTATTACTGTCGATAGAAAGCCTGAAACAATTCGGCAATTTCTTGATTTGGGTGTAGAAAGATTAGGCTATCATGAGGGTACAGGATGTGATTGTGTTCCGGAAGATATAGCCCGTTGTATCGATCATACAATACTCAAGCCGGATACAAAAGAATCGGATATAATCAAACTCTGTGCTGAGGCCAGGGAATACAACTTTGCTTCTGTATGTATTAGTCCGAGTTATGTGGCTTTGGCTGCTAAAGAGCTTGCAGGCTCCTCGGTGGATGTTTGTACCGTTGTAGGATTTCCATCAGGCGCACATTTACCGCAGATAAAAGCCATGGAAACAAGGCAGGCAATTCGTGATGGTGCACGGGAAATAGATATGGTTATCAATATTGGTGCTTTGAAAAGTGGAAATGACGAACTTGTTTATAAAGATATCCGCATGGTTTGTGAAGCCTGTGAAGATGGAAGAGCGCTTAGTAAAGTTATAATAGAGGCTGCCTTGTTAACTGATGATGAAAAAATCAGATCTTGTGAGTTGGCAAAAAAAGCCCGGGCAAATTTTGTAAAAACCTCTACAGGTTTTGGACCTCATGGTGCAACTGCTGCTGATGTGGAATTAATGAGAAAAGTTGTTGGTTTTTCAAAAATGGGTGTAAAAGCAGCTGGCGGAATCCGTTCTTTTGAAGATGCACAAAAAATGATTAAAGCAGGTGCTAGTCGGGTAGGAGCCAGTGCAAGTATCAAAATTGTAAAAGAGGCGAGTACAACCGTTTCAAATTAATTTTAACAATATTAAAAGTTTAATGAATAATGAAAAAGGCAAGCGGGATTACAAGACAAATTTAATTATTAGAATCTTGTAAATCCTGTCAAAAAAGGAGAAAATTATGGTTGATCTTAGAGCTTATGTATTTTTAGATAAATTACAACCCCAGTATGCGGCTTATTTAGGCACTGTGGCAAAAGGATTTTTGCCAATTGCCGGAATGGCTTCATTATATATAGAAATATCTCCGGGAATTGAAATTAACCGAATTACTGATATTGCTTTAAAATCTACAAATGTTACACCGGGTATGCAAATTGTCGAGCGATTATATGGATTATTGGAATTACATTCTGATTCCCAGGCCAATGTCAGACAAGCCGGAAGTGCGATCCTCGAAGCTCTTGAATTACAGGAAAGCGATCGTTGGAAACCAAAAATATTTTCGAAGCAGGTTATCAGGCGTGTTGATGATCATCAGACCCAACTAATTAACAGGATGAGGTTTGGGAATATGATCATACCGGGGCAAACTTTATTTGTAATGGAAGTTCAACCTGCCGCTTATGCTGCACTGGCAGCCAATGAAGCAGAAAAAGCTGCTGATATCAACATATTAGATGTTCGGGCTTATGGAAGCTTTGGTCGAATATATCTTGGAGGTGAAGAAAAAGATATAGATGTAGGATGGCGGGCAGCAGTCAATGCAATTGAAAATATTACAGGTAAAGAAAAAAAATAAAACAACTAATAATAAATTAAATTGGAGGAAATAACAATGTCAGAAGCTTTAGGAATGATTGAAACAAGAAGTTTTCCAGCAGTTGTAGAGGCTGCAGATGCGATGGTAAAAGCCGCAAAAGTAGAGTTTGTTCAATATGAAAAAACCGGTGGCGGATATGTGTCTGTTATAATTCGCGGTGATGTGGCTGCTGTAAAAGCTGCCTGCGATGCAGGAAGAGTCGGAGCTGCTCGTATAGGTGAAGTAGTGGCTGTTCATGTAATCGCACGTCCACATCAAAATGTTGATGAGGTGATGGAATTAGGTCGCAAAGAATCTAATAAAGAATAACCAGAGGAAGAAAAATGGTTCTTGCCAAAGTTGTAGGTACAGTTGTTTCTACACACAAAGAACAGAGTTTGGATGGTGCGAAATTTTTACTGCTTCAGCAAGTTGATCTCGAAGGGAAAAATTCGGGAGGTTTTATAGTTGCAGTAGATGCAGTTGACGCCGGTGTTGGTGAATATGTACTTTATGCTACCGGAAGTTCTGCACGCCAAACGAAAAGAACGGACAAAAAACCCTGTGATACAGTTGTAATGGCAATTGTTGACCAGTGGGAAGTTCGGGGAACAACCAAATACAATAAAAACGAACAGACTTGAGATATTATCCCTGGAAAATAGTTTTAATAAAAAATCTAATTCCAGGGATTAATTACATAATGATTTTTAATAATTTAATTTGCCAGGAGAATTATTTTGGCTTCTTTAAGCAAAGAACAAATTAATACAATTGCATCACAAATTGTTGGAAGTATGGGAAGTACTTTTGAGAGTAATCAGGCTGTTACTCCTTTCATAAAAAGCACTTCTGTGAATATGGATTATGGAATTTTTCCAGATATTGATTCAGCAGTTTCAGCAACGCAAAAAGCCCATTTACAATTAATGGAAATGTCTCTTGAAAAACGTAATGAGATTATTGCCAGTATTAGAAAAAATATGCTGTTGCATGCTGAGGATCTTGCAAAACGCGCTCATGAGGAAACCGGATTGGGCAGATATGAAGATAAAATCAAAAAAAACCGATTGGTTGCAGAAAAAACTCCCGGGACTGAAGTTTTGACTCCTACCGCTTATACCGGAGACAGAGGATTGACTTTGATAGAACTTGCTCCTTATGGTGTTATTGGCTCAATTACTCCGGTCACAAATCCTACTTCAACTATTATTTGTAATACAATCGGAATGGTGGCGGCCGGGAATGGGGTAGTATTTAATGTTCATCCATCAGCAAGAGATGTAAGTATTTATAATATTCAACTGCTAAATAAAATTATTGTAGAAGCCGGCGGACCACAGAACCTAATCACGACAATTACCCAACCTACTATTGAAAGTGCCAATAAATTAATGCATCATAAAAATGTACGCTTATTGGTGGTAACAGGGGGGGCTGGTGTTGTTAAAGCTGCTATGACAAGTGGTAAAAGGGCAATTTGTGCCGGCCCGGGAAATCCACCGGTAGTTGTGGATGAAAGTGCCGATATCGAAGAAGCAGCCCGAAATATCGTTAATGGCGCTTCAATGGATAATAATATTGTTTGTGTCGACGAAAAAGAAGTTTTTGTTGTTGATTCAGTTGCAGACAAATTAATCTCGGCTTTAAGAAAAAGCAATGCAGTTGTATTAAATTCTCAGCAAATAAGAAATTTGGAAAAAGTGATATTTACTGAGGATAACGGACCTGGCAGGCCTGCAAAAATGGAAAAATCATTAATCGGGAAAGATATCCAGGTAATTTTATCCAAAATTGGTATGGATGTAGCCAAAAATATCAGACTGGCAATTTTGCCGGTAGACAAGAATCATCCCTTGGTCTGGACTGAACAAATGATGCCGGTTTTGCCATTAGTCAGGATGCCGGATGCAGATTCCGCGATTGATATTGCAAAAAAGGCAGAACATGGATTTGGACATTCTGCGATTATGTATTCAAAAAATCTTGATAATCTCAGCAGAATGGCTAAAGAAATAAATAGCAGTATATTTGTCAAAAATGGTCCTGCATATTCAGGTTTAGGTTTTGGAGGAGAAGGGTTTTGTTCTTTTACAATTGCTAGTCCAACAGGTGAAGGATTGACAAATTCTCGTAGCTTTTCCAGAGAAAGGCGTTGTGTATTGATTGACCATTTTAGGATTGTATAATGAATAAATATCCCGCATTGGCATTAATTGAGTTTTCAAAAATCGGAACTGGTATCCTGAGTGGAGACACCATGGTGAAGTCAGCACCCATTTCAGTTATAAAATCAGGCACCGTACATAATGGGAAATACCTGATCATGATCCAGGGTAGTGTAGCATCTGTTGAGGAGGCTTACCTGCAGGGACTTCGGGTTGGTGAAAATGATGTAATTGACAAGGTGTTTTTACCAAATATACACAGCCAGGTTCTAGATGCTATCAAGGGTAAACGTCAGCAATGCAAACAGGAATCTTTGGGAATAATTGAAGTGTTATCTGTAGCCTCAATAATTCTGGCAACCGATTATGCTATCAAAACCACAAACACCAACCTGATTGAAATCAGACTTGCTGATGATATTGGAGGTAAAGCTTTTGCTATTTTTAATGGGAAAATTGAAGAGGTTCAGGAAGCGATTTCAATTTCTAAAAACAAAATTGGCGAGCAGGTTTGGATCAAAGACACATTAATTCCAAATATACATTTTGAAATGGTAAAGCAATTAGATAAAACCACAATTTTTAAAAATAATGAATTTATATCATTATCAGATAAGGAGATTTAAATGCTTTTAGGAAAAGTTGTGGGCACTTTGACTGCATGTGTAGTTTATGAAGGATTAGAATCGGTTCCCCTGTTGTTGGTTCAGCCTCTTGATAAAAAGGAAAAGCCCACAGGTTCTCCAATTGTGGCAGCGGATTCTACCCGCATGGCGGGCTTGGATGAATTGATTTATTACGAAGGTGGTAGGGAAGCGGCAATGACACTGGAGGAAACTTTTGTACCTGTTGATGCAAGTATAATCGGAATCGTTGATGAGATTAATTTAACTGACGGGGTGAAAATATGATCCTGGGCAAAGTTTGCGGTTCTATTGTATCTACTATTAATCATGAATTTTATAATAATCAGCGTCTTCTGATAGTTGATCGCTTAACAATAAAAGGAAAACCTACGGGTAAATATATTATTGCAGTTGATTCTGTGGGAGCCGGAACTGATGAAGTTGTTTTGATTGTAGATGAGGGAAATTCCGCCAGGCAAATAATAAACAATACTACCGCTCCGTTAAGATCAATAATTGTTGGTATTGTTGATGATGTATGCTTTGAAGAAAATAATTAATTGAAGCAACACAGGAAGTAAATAAAAAATTTAATATTATTTTTTATCTTTTTTATTCTTTAAAATATTATCAATCAATCCATATTCCAAGGCATCTTCGGCAGTCATAAAAAAATTACGGTCACTATCTTTTATTATTTTTTCTATTGGATTATCTGTTAATTTTGACAATATCTGATTTAATTTTTCTTTAATTTTTAAAATCTCTTTGGCATGAATTTCAATATCACTGGCTTGTCCCTCTACTCCCCCTAAAGGTTGGTGAATCATTATCCTGGAGTTTGGAAGGACAGATCTTTTTCCTTTAGTTCCGGCTGCCAACAAAATAGCACCCATACTCGCAGCCTGACCGAGACATATGGTTCTGATATCAGGACTAACAAAATTCATAGTATCGAGTATCCCAAGTCCGGCAGTAACTGAACCGCCAGGTGAATTAATATAAAAGGAAATATCTTTTTCCGGGTCTTCAGCAGCCAGGAAAAGTAACTGTGCAATGATCAGACTGGAAACCCGATCATCAATAGGCTCACCCAGAAAAATTATTCTTTCCTTTAATAAACGTGAAAAAATATCATAAGATCGTTCACCTTTTTCTGTCTGTTCGACAACCATTGGAACTAACATATCAGCCTCTAAGTCTATTATTTACGTAAATCTTCAGTATTAACTTTAACTTTTTTGATTTTGGCATATTCTTTTAGTTTTGAAAATAAAGTTTTTTCCTGAAGATCAAATTCTAATCTTGATTTCATTTCATTACTTTCATAATACTGGGCCATATATTTTCTTTGTTCTTCAGGATAAGGCTGTAATATTTTTTCAATTTCCTGCTGAATCATTTCTTCGGTAACTTTTACATTTTCTTCTGCAATAAGTTTGTCTTTGATAAGAAACCATTTGATTTCCCGTTCAGCCATGTCTTTATTCTGAGATTTTAAAGTATCTTCGTCTATATCTTCAGTTTTATTTTTATTTTTGTAATTGGTTACAACTTCGGTCAGGAATTTTTCCATTCGCATAGGAGGGATATCAACATCAATTGCTTTTATAAAGTAGTCAATAATTTCTGTTGATATTTCATGATTACTACGATCAGTTAATTCCTGTTTAAGACTTGTTTTGATATTTTCTTTTAAGGCATCTACTGTTTCAAACTCTTTAATATTTGTTTTAACAAATTCGTCTGTTAATTCTGGTAATATATGTTCTTCGATTCGTTTTACAAATACCTGGTACTGGACTTTCTTTTTGTTTTCCGCTCCAAAATATATATTTACAGTGTCGTTTACTTTTACACCGATTAGATTTTTTGCGCCGGTTTTACCAAAAACACCTTCGCCAATTTTTATCACACGATCTGTAATCTTTTTATCTTCAATTGGATTTCCCTGCTCATCTGCTTCAGTTAGATCACACAGGATATAATGTCCATCTTTTGATTCTCCGCTAATTTCTTTGGCTTCAGCATAACGTTCGCGAATAGAATCCAGACTGAGATCAATATCTTTCTCACTCATTTCATATACATTTTCAGTTAGTGATAATTCTTTTTTATAGTCGCATAATTTAATTTCAGGATCAACTTGAATTTTTATTGCATAGGTAAAATCTTTATTTACATCAAAATCGACTTTATCAACACCGGCATCAAGATGTTGAGAATATCCTTGATCTTCAATTACTTTTAAATATGTATCTGAGATGACTTCATTTGCAAATTCATATTTAATGTTTGGGTCAAGATGCTTTAATGCTATTGCTTTTGGTACTTTACCTTTACGAAAGCCATCAAGTCTAAAATTTTTGATCAGTTTTTTTTCGATTTTGTTATATTTCTCTTCAACTTCAGTCCATTGGAGAGTTACATCAATATTTTTTTCTACTGAACTTAATTCTTTAACTTCTACTTTCATTTTAATCCTTTATTTATTCATTTATTTAGTGCCGCGGGCGAGAGTCGAACTCGCACTCCAGGAATGAAACTGGATCCTAAATCCAGCGCGTCTGCCAATTCCGCCACCGCGGCTCAAATAGCTTGCAAATATAATTATTTCTGTTTTTTTTTGCAATAAAAAAAAGGGGTGTAAAAAACACACCCCTTTTCATATTTATTAATATAACTGTTACTATTTCAATAACATCATTTTCATTGTTTTTGAAAATTCACTTGTTGTTATTTTGTAAAGATATACGCCAGATTTTACTCTTCTGCCTGACATGTCTTTTGCATTCCATGTAAAAGTATAAACACCGGCATTTTGTTTTTCATTAACCAGGGTTCTGATGTTTTGTCCAAGAACATTAAATATTTCTACTTTGACATTACATTCCTTTGGTAATCCATAAGAAATCGATGTAGTTGGATTAAATGGATTTGGAAAATTCTGACTAATTTCAAATTCTTCAGGAATTTCTGCCTGTTTATCAATACCAGTTTCTATATTTAATGATAAAGTAAATGCTTCAGAAGCATTATCGGATACGCCATCACTGGCAATAACATACCAATATAAATCAGCATTTATTGGTAATGTTATTATTCCTGCAGCAACTATCTGATCTAATAATGTTTTAACAGGAATAGTTAATTTTAAATCATCCCCATCTAAATCAGAATCAGAAGGAATTCCTACAGGAATTTCCAAATCGCCTGATCCAAAAAACACACTATAACTTACAGCGTCGCCGTTAGGATCTACAGATTCTTCCCAGGTAAATTCATAAATATCCAGATCAGTTAACCAGTCATAGGCAATATTTTCAGTTGTACCATTTGCTGGCAATAGTAGATTAAAATCAGCAGGAGGTAAGTTTTCTTCAAGAACAGTAAATACTCCGGGAACTCCGGCTGACCACATGTTGTTACCATCCGGGTTGGAGGCTACTGTATTTGAAAAGATTACCGGGTAATCACCAAGTTCAGCATCTGCTCTGACAACCAATTCAATCTCAAAAGTTGTCTGAGAGCCGGCATCAATAGTTGCACCAGTCATACTAAAACCGATCACAGTATATAAACCGTCGTCTTCATTGCCGGAAACTGTCCAGCCGGAAAGTGATGATGAAACACTACTTCCGGTAAATACATCGGCAGAATCTAAGATTGTAAACTGAAATCCAGCAATTGTTTCTGTATTATCAACAGTCACATTAAGCACACCAGTTCCACCAACTTCAACTTCAGCAGGAAGTACAGTGTAAACTACAGCAGGATTACCAATGCCAAATACACCGGGAATACTTTCAGGATATAATTGTTCCCCATCAGGATCAGAGAGAATAATTTCATCTATCATAAGTTCAACAGGTCCCGTTGGAACATCGGCACCAACTTCGTAGGTGATATTTACAATATCTCCTTCACCGGCAGTAATAGTTCCACCTGACATGTCAAAACCAATTACAAGGTATGAACCATCATCCTGTTCTTTACCGGTTACAGTCCAACCGTCAATTCTATCAGTAGCAGAAACACCGGTAGCTACTAAATTATCAGGATAGTCCCAAATTAAAAATTGAAAACCACTAATATCAGTAGTATTAACTAATTCTACTGCTATGTCTGCTGATTCACCGGGATTTGCATTTGCTCCATGAATATAGAGATATTGAGTCTCAACTAATACATTTAATAAACCTGCATGTGGTTCTGCCGGTAATTCATTGGCATTCAGATCGGATATTACAATATCTTCAATGTTTACGACAACATCAACAGGCTCTATTACATTATTAATACTAAATGTTACATTAACAATTGGTCCGGTACCAGCAGGAATACCTGCACCTGAGATATCAGCAGCAACAACAAGATAACTTCCGTCTGCCTGTTCATTACCATCTAACATCCAACTACCACCACTTAACCTGTCAGTTGCATCAACAGATACACCGGTAATTACATCCGGAATGTCTCTGATAAGGAATTGAAATCCACCAACAACTGTTTCTTCATTTGAGAGTGATACATCGATTTGTACATCATCTCCGGCATAGCCTTCTGCAGATCCGGCATATAGATCAACCCATTCTACGGCTGTAGCAAATGCTTCATTTGAAGGTCCTGATTCTCTTTCATCATATTGTGCTGTTACAACATAATAATATGTTACACTATTGGTTACAGAAACATCTTCATAAGCAAGTACATTTGGACCAACTGTTTCAACTAAATTTTCGGCTACTATATTAACCGGGGTTGTTTCAGAGCGATAAATAGAAAAAGATGTATATTCTTCTGATTTATCTTTCTGCATTTCAGCCATTTCTTTTCTATGTTTGTCTGATAATGTATTTATTATACTTATCAACAATTCTGATTTTGTATTTGGTGAATCGCCATCTAACAAGCCACCAAAACTAACAGTCGTGAAAATGACATCATCGGTTTCTACAGCACAAATACCAGCGTCATCAATACTAAAAAAGTCAACACCGTTATGTGATGTGATTTGATCAATATATAATCCATCTTTAGCTGTTGTAAAAATATCAGCTAAATTAAAAGCCATTCCTTCAGCGGCAGAACCGGATTGTCCAATTGCCAATTCAGCGATAGGATCTTGTAATGACCATACATCCTGAGTAACAGAATTCAGACCTAAATAATCATGAGGAAAAGAACCTGCACCAAAATTAGTAGTAGAGCCATAAATATCCCATAAATAATCCTGACCACTTAGAAAAAGTTTTCCACCACCATCAATATAGGCGCCTAAATTGGCTTCATCATTAGCAGTTAATGTTTGACCGCCTTGCCATCCTTCTCCTGTGTACCATAAAACCAGACTATATGCTTCCAAAGTCGCCAGATCAGGACCGTCTCCACCCTCAACATCAACTTCAATTACAGTATAGTCAGTGTAGCCGGCAGCATCCAGAGCGGCCGTGAATATAGGTGTTACATCTGTAAAATCTAGTAATGAACTATGATCATCATCAACTAATAATATAGATACATCGCCTGCTCCGCCACCTGCTTGTGGTTCTTCCCAGGTTAATGGAATTTTTCCATCTAATCCGGAAAATGCAGACAGGTTTTCAGGCACAAATAGATAGCCGTTTACAATAGAAAAGAAGTTACCGGTTACTACAGATGGAATCGATTCAGCTGCAGGATTACTAACCAGAACATTTTCTGCTCCCAGCATAACTTCTTGTGAGATTGCAAATTCATCTACGCTTACATAAACTTCTAAAATCTTTTGATCAACGTCAGATACTGCAATTTCGCCATTATAAAGAACTACACGATAGGCTCCACCAACTTCGCTAAAATCTACTGAAAATCCATCAGTAGCGGTAGTTGTCTTCACGCTATCTACATATAAAACACCTGGATCACAAACCAAGTCCATTTGAAATCCACCAATTACACCTGTATTTTTCATACTCATATCAATTTTATATCCGCCTTCGCCAGCATCGCCTTCGCCAGAGCCCATGGATATTAAAGCATAAGTACCAATAAAAATATTTCCAGGTAATAAATAATCAACAACAAGTTCAGAACCATTGGGGTTACTTACTAAAACATTTGCAAGTTCAAGGTCAATAATTGTATTTTCCAATTCCTCCACATTATAAGTAACTTCTAATACATCTCCACTTCCAGCTTCAATGCCTTCACCAGATTCGTCATAAAGAACAATTCTGACTTCGCCATTGGCTAAAGTATCATAACTAACTGTGAATCCAGTTGTTCGATCTGTTACCACAATATTACTAACATCAATCACATCTGGTAGATCAAAAATATCTAATTGAATACCACTTACAACATCATTTGGATTTTCTAAAGCAATCCCAATTGTTGCATCAGTTGCGTCATTACCGACTTCGTCGCTTGTGATTGACAAAGTGTTACCGGCAAAAACAATTGTGAACGACATGAGAAAGAACAAACTTCCTAACAGAAATCGCTTCATTTATTTCCTCCTTATTTAATTATTCTACAATTATATACAAAATTATTTCTTACATATTACAATAAATAAAAACAAGGGATATTACTAATTTTAGATAGTAGATAACCCATAACTTCATTTATATGAAAACTAATAAAAAAAATATAATAGTCAATAGTTTTTTCATATTCTTTTTAATCTTAAAATTCCTTTCTCATCCTTACTGATTAGTTTAAAAATAATTACTTTTTGTCAGTATTGCAAATTTATTTTTCTTCCTGCTATTTAATTTTTTAATTTTCCACAGCATTTTTTATATTTTTTTCCGCTACCGCAAGGACATGGATCATTTCTACCTACTGTTTTTTCGGCGATTATTGGTTTTGTTGTAGTTCTTCTTTGGTTTCTTTGCTCACCCTGTTCATTTGATGAACCCAACATTCCCATTCCGGAAGAATTTTCATGAATCGCATTTATGGCTGCCTGCCTCTCTTGTCTCTGATCTCCACCAATTCTGGCTAAAAAACAAAATCGCAAAGCCTGCCTGTCTATTTCCTCAATTAATTCAGCAAATGCTTTATAGGCTTCACCTTTATATTCCAATAAGGGATCTTTTTGCCCATAAGCCCGCCAGTTAATACCTTCTTTAAGATGATCCATAGAATATAAATGATCTTTCCACTTCTCATCTATAGTTCTTAAAGTGGCAAAGCGCTCTAAAAATCGCATTTGATCTTTACCAAGAATAGCTTCCTTTTGCTGATAATAATTGACGGCTTTTTCTACAAGCTTTTCTTTTAATCCGATTGAGGAAACATCTGAAAATGTCTGGGGATTAATGGCTATTCCCAAAGTAGTGAACAAATCATTTTTCATTCCATTCCAATCCCAGGCTTCTACCATTTCCCGATCATCAGTATAGTTATCAATACAATCCTGAATGTAATTATTAAGAATCATCATTATTTCATCTCTTAAATCTCCGCCTTTCAATGAATAATTTCTTCGGTCATAAATAATTACGCGCTGCTGATTCATTACATTGTCATATTCAAGCAAATGTTTTCTGATGCTAAAATTCCGGCCTTCTACTTTTTTCTGTGCCCGCTCAATAGATTTTGTTACCATTGAATGTGTTATTACCTGACCTTCAACACCAAATCGATCCATAATTGAAACTATTTTATCACTGTTAAATAGGCGCATCAGATCATCTTCCAAAGAAAGAAAGAATCTGGAAGCTCCCGGGTCACCCTGTCGTCCGCTTCGTCCACGTAACTGCAAGTCAATCCTTCGGGATTCGTGACGCTCAGTACCAATAATATACAATCCTCCAATTTCTTTTACCCCGGTTCCAAGTTTGATATCTGTACCTCGACCTGCCATATTTGTGGCAATTGTAATAGCACCCAATCCACCTGCCTGAGTTACGATTTCGGCCTCACGCTGATGGTGTTTAGCATTTAATACGTTATGGGGAATTTTTTTGCGTTTTAGCATACGGCTGATAGTTTCTGACACTTCTACTGTAATAGTACCAACCAGGATTGGTTGGCCTTTGTGATGATGATCTTCAATTTCTTTTATAATTGCATTGTATTTTTCACGACGGGTTTTGTAAACCTGATCTTCGTGGTCTTTTCTGACACAGGGCTTGTTTGTGGGAATTGCCACAACACCAAGTTTATAAATATCTTCAAATTCTGCTGCTTCCGTGATAGCCGTACCAGTCATACCAGCCAACTTATTGTACATTCTAAAATAATTCTGGAGCGTAATAGTTGCATAAGTTTGAGTTTCAGCCTCAACCCTGACTTTTTCCTTAGCCTCTATTGCCTGATGTAATCCATCACTGTATCTTCGTCCGGGTAGAATCCTTCCGGTAAATTCATCAACAATCATTACCTTTCCGTCCTGGACTACGTACTCAACATCTTTTTCATATAAAGCATGAGACCGCAATAATTGTGAAATATTATGTGATCGCGATGAGGCTTCGGAGTGGCTTTTATCAAGTTGGAGTTTTAATTCCTGCTTTTCTTCTTCGTTAAGGTCCTTGCGTGTATCAATTTTTACAATTTCTTCCGCCAGATCAGGAATTACCAGCTCATCAGTTGAAATATTGAGATAGGAAGCCAGTTTTTCCTCACCTTTTGGAGTTAAAGTTATACTGTGCTGTCTTTCATCAATCCAATAAAATAAATCTTTAAAATATTCATCCTGACTGATTGCCGTTCCACTTTTGGAATTAGTTAACAGTAAATATTCCTTTTCTCCATTTTGTTTTAATTTTTGAAAAATCGTGTTTTCTAATAATTTTCTAAGACGCCGGTTTTTTGGTGCACCCTGAGAGGCGATGAATAGTTCCTTAGCAACTACATCTTTCTCTTTAATATTTTCTTCTGAATCAGAAATATTCCCCAAAATGCTGGAAATCATTTCATTTTGAAATTTAACTAACCTGGCTATTGCCGGATTAAGTTTTGCATATTCAGCATGACCGGAGCTTTGAACCGGTCCGGAAATTATCAAGGGTGTCCGGGCTTCGTCAATCAGAATATTATCAACCTCATCTACAATACAGTAAAAATGTCCTCTCTGAACCTGTGCCTCGGCTTCCAAAGCCATATTATCTCGAAGATAGTCAAATCCAAATTCATTATTAGTACCAAAAGTAATATCGCAACTATACATTTTCTTGCGCTCTTCACTATCCATTGAGTTTAAAATACAACCAACAGAAAGACCAAGTTCCTTATAAACCCGTCCCATCCATTCGCTATCTCTTTTGGCAAGATAATCATTTACCGTAACAATGTGGACACCACGACCTGTTAAGGCATTAAGAAAAACAGGCAGGGTTGCAACCAGAGTTTTTCCTTCTCCTGTTTTCATTTCTGCGATTTTGTTTTGATGTAATACAATACCACCAATCAACTGAACATCATAGGGTACCATTTCCCATTTAATTTTTTGACCTGCAACTGTCCATTCTTCACCTGTTAGCCTGCGACATGTTTCTTTTACCATAGCAAAAGCCTCAGGCAATATTTCTTCCAGGGCTTTTTTTTCAGCCTCAATGATTTTGTCTTTTTTTTGAGATTGATCTAATTTTGTGTCTTTTATCTCTTCCCAAACTTTTTCACCTGCGTCCTGAACTATTTTCTTCAGTTCTATGGTCCTGGTTTTTAACTGCTCAGGTGAAAAAGCTAGTATTGATTTATATTTTTTATTTATTTCATCTACAATTGGTTGTATTTTTTTTATTTCCCGCTCTGAGGAGGTTCCGAAAATCGAAGATAAAACTGAACCAATTCCCATAAGAATTACCTCTTTCCTGTATTTTAATAATTATTGAGTATTATTTTTCATGTAATATATTTTTCCAGATCCGGACAAAATTGCTTAAAATGATATATCAAAATAAATGTGTAACAGAAATTATCAACATACTAATCTCTAAATGCCAGAATTATTTTTTATCTATTAAGCCTTCGGAGCTAATTAAATGTAGAACCGCATCTAAAATACCATTAACAAAAGCACTACTATCATCGGTAGAAAACTTTTTAGCAATTTCTATTGCTTCAGAAATTGATACTTTGGGAGGAATATCATCAAAATATAAAAATTCACAAATAGCCAATCTAATGATTAATCTGTCAATTACTGCGATTCTTGAAAAATCCCAGTTTTCTGATTTCTGTTTTATATAATTATCAAGATTCACTTTATGTCTGGTAGCACTGGCAAACAATTTCCCCGCAAGATCTTTTAACTCTAATGAAATATCAGAATTCTTGATAACAGATGATTCTACATCAGCAACACTATTTTCTGACAATTCTTGTGCATACATTGCTTGTAAGGCAACTTCTCTGGCAATTCGTCGTTCTCTCATTTTCAACTAACCTATACTATATTTATATATCAAAATAATTTACATCTTTTTTACACTAAGAAAAAGACTTTCGAAAAAAAATAATAGATGCGGAAAGTGTATATTATTATTGATGATAAATACTATTAATCTAATAAAAATTTTAAATTTTTACAGAGGAATTAATGTTTATTGTATGGAATAAATACAAATATTTCTGCTTTGGATTATAATTTGAAAAATGTGTGGCTAACAGACAGGGAATAGTCATAGTTCAGATTTACAACCGAATTGTAACTATGTCAATAAGGAATAGTGAATCCAAAATTCGAATTAATAGAAAATATATAGAACCAAACTTTAAAAATCTTGATCCCGAGATGTATTAAATATGGTTTCTATGTATTTAATGCTCTAATTGCTACAATGTCTGAATAAAGCTGGCTTAATATAATTTTCTATTGGAAAAATAAATTTATTGATTAACTTATGTGCTGAAAATTTTTTACATCTGTGATATTTTTTCTGCGAGGGGGGTAGCTCTTAAATACAGGATATTCTAACTTCCTGTACATGTTTACAATCTATCCTTTTTATCATACCTTGGGAGCTTCACCCAATCGACTATCCTCCTCCATCACTTTTTATACTCAGAGGCTAATATGCAAAAAGATCAAAATTTTAAAGAAAAAAAAATAGCCGGGGAAAAAGTTTTCTCAGGTCAACTATTACAAGTTTATAAAGATGAAGTAGAACTTCCAAGCGGGAAAAAATCATTCAGAGAATTTATAAAACATCCCGGTGCCTCGGTTGTTATTCCCTATCTTGGTAACAATCAAATAATGCTTGTTAACCAATTTAGATATCCGGTTAATAAAACAATGCTGGAATTACCTGCCGGAAAAATTGACCCCGGTGAAAGTTATAAAGCAACTATGATTCGGGAACTTTTTGAAGAGACTGGTTTGAAAGCCGAGACCATGATCCAACTTGCACCAATCCATACGTGTATCGGATATAGCAATGAATTGCTGTATCTGTTTTGGGCTTCAGGATTAGAAAAAACAGATCACAATATTGACACCGATGAGATTATTTCATTAAATCCAATAGACATTTCTGATGCCTTAGAATTGATATATACTGGTGAAATCAGTGACGGAAAAACTATTGTTGGAATTTTCTGGGCTGATAAAATTTTAAAAGATAAAAAATTACAATTACGATTTAATATTAATATTTAGAAAGTTAACCACTGTTTTGAAGACCGAGTGATGACCAATTTTTTATAGTATGAAATTAGCCGGATTGAAATTCATTTCCATCGAGATTAAGAGCATCAAGGTAATTTTTTAGTTCCGGGGAAAACGAAATAAGGTTTTTAAATCTTGTTGAAATACTTTTGGTAAATCTAAAATCCAGGTCATCATTTGAGGCTGGTGCAAATCCCATCACTTCATTCCATACCAGCGCACTTTCCATACAAAAATAAATAAATGGCGGATTCGGTACGGCAAATAATTTTTCATAAAGGGATTTATATAATGGAATTCTTACAGGTCTGGCATATCGCGATTTTCCATCATTCCCAATTATCATTTCACCATAGGGGATTTTTGTATCAGGATATTGGAGAATAATTTTTTCTTTCATTGAGGGAGGATATCTCAGCGAGCCCATACTTATCCAGGCAATTCCAGACGGGTTGATATAACTATATAATTTGTCAGCAAGTGAAGGATAGGCTTTTTCCCAGCCAGGGAAAATTAACATTGGATCAAAATGAAATCCTGTTAAGAAACCGGCCTTTTGAGCTTTCCTGGCAGCCTTTAGCCTTTCATCAACAGTTGATGCCATACTTTCCTCTTTATCTACAACTTTCTGAGGATTTAAAGACCAGGAAAAGACAATTCGTTTTTTGTTTTTTAAATGTAAAAGATCATCAATATCCACAACTTTGGATTTTATTTCAAAAATTACATTTGGCATCTGATCGATAATTTCAATTATTTCTTTTGCAAATAATCGCGAACCAAATAAAGCCAGGCTATCTCCCAACTCGCCAGTTCCGATCCTGAACAATCTTTTTGGTTGAAGTGCAAGTTTACTTTTTAGATCTCTGAGAATATTATTTACATCTGTATATATTACCGTAGCCGGTTGGTTTAAATAAAATTGCAATATACAATAGCTACAGTTTAATGGACAATTCTGGGTATGATTAATCACCTGGTATTTGCAGCATAAATAATCTGTTGAAGTACCGGGGCAACCTTTTATCACTCCGGCTTTTCCGTGAGTTAAATACAATGAATGTTTGGGATTTCCGTCTGAAGCAATATCATGAATAGATTTATTTTTCGGAAGAAATACAATCTCCGCATCTTGATAATATTCCAAAATGTTTTTGGTCAGTTTATCATCAGTCGCAATTTTGTCAACAAATATTTTTTTAATAGAATATTTCAAAGTAGAATTACATCTTCCCCAGCAATCCGGATAGTTTTTCGAATTCTTTTCCGGAAAAAAAATCACGGTATTTTTGAATATCCTTATCAGACTTTACTAAAAATTCGACCCTGATTTGACGATTTTCAAAATTATTATCTGTTACTAATTTTAATCCCTGCGGAATTTTTATACTCTTAATAATTTTGTGTAATTCAAGTTTATGTTTTGTGATAACAGGATACCGGCATTCATTTAATCGATTTCTGATTTTTGATAATTTATTGCTACTATTCTCATCTGAATTTAACAGAATGTTTAACTTTAATTTAATAATTATTTGATAACAATTTGAATCCTCAAGTTTTCCGATCTCTGTTAAGTTTGTGACAATCTCTTTTAAAATACTTAATGATGGTTTAGCCAGTTCAATAAGACTAATTAAAAATTCATTCACTTTAACATCCAGATCAACCAGATCTGAATAAAATTTTATTGGACTATTTTTATTTATCAGGTAATCTGTAAGCGGTTTGGGAATATATTTAATTTTAATCAAATTTTTTAAAGGCATTACATTTTTAGGTAATTCCAATAATGTAGAAAAATTATCCCAGATCTCAATTTTTGTTAATTTCTTAGATAATAGTAAATCAACGAAATATGCCAATTCTATCGGGTAAAAGTCTCTGAATTGTTTATGAAACTCAGCCAGGATAATAAATTTTTTCAATTTATTGATTTCACTATTTATTTGAAAAACCGGAATAGTTGTTATGTTTTTTTTCTGGTAATATTCAATAGTTTTAAACCCATAAATTACAAAAAAGCGATTATCATGATATTCAACAATTATTGAGGGATTAATAAATAGTGAAGGATATTTAGTATTTTCGGGTTCTGATAAAAAAATATCAAATTCCCGCTGTGAAATTTCACACTTTTGCGGATTCAGGTTGATTATATTTAAGTAATTCATTCAAATTATCTTGATAGGATTGTAATTTTTGTTTGTAAACATTACTTAGATTTGGACGTTTTTTACGTCCCAGATTCAACACATTCAGTTTGTTTATTAATTCATTATAAACCAATATTTTTTGCGATTTTGTCAGATCCATTGCTAATAATTGTTCCAAAGCCTGTACCCGATAGCGATCCATTCCCCAACATTGTTTTGACAACTGATCGGAATGTCCACCGGTTTTAACAATTAATTTTTCAGGGATCAAACCAATTTTATATTTCAGAGCGATTCGCAACCAGAGATCGTAATCTTCACAAACCGGCAAGGTTTCATCAAAGACACCAACATCATTGAATATTTTTTGGTGAATTATAACAGCCGATGGGCTAACAATACAGAGGGGTAGGCATTTTTCAAAAATCCATCCCTCGTATTTTTTATGTTTTTTCATCGGATTTACAAATTTGGAATTACGAATCCATTTTTCTTCGGTTTGTGCGATTAAAAAATCAGAATTTTCTTTTAGATAAGCCATTTGTTTTTCAAGTTTTTTAGGAAGCCAATAATCATCGGAATCAAGAAAAGCCACCCATGCTCCACTTGTTTTTTCCAACCCAAAATTTCTGGCCGCAGATACTCCGCCATGCAATTTTGAGTAATAAATTAAATGTTTTTTGTATTTTTTAATAATTCTGGTTGTATCGTCAATTGAGCCATCATCGATCACAATTAATTCGAAGTTTCGATATGTTTGCTCCAGAACGGAGGTTATCGCCCGTTCCAGAGTTGCACTTCGGTTGTAAGTCGGAATTATGACTGAAATTTTATTAGGGTCGTCCATACTGTCTATTTATTAACTACTAGTTGTTTTATTGTTTTATAAACCGGTTTATATAAATTATCAATTACCATTTCAAGTTGTTGTCTAAATTTAACAATTGATTTAGATTCTGCAAGGTCAGATATTACTTTTAATGATACAAAAGGAATATTGTGATTTTTACACAAATCAGCAATGTAAAATGACTCCATATCAACAGCATCAGCTTTGTATTTTTCAATAATTGTTTCTTTATGGATTTTATCTAAAATCGGAACCTTTGATGTAAAAAGTATTCCTGGAGTTACATTATATTTTTCATCTATTTCCAATTTGATATTATTGGTGATATTTCGTTCTTTATTAATAAATTTTACGGGGTATAATATATCTCCAATATTAAAATCAGGATTAAGTCCACCGGCAGATCCGATATTAAAAACAAAATCATAGTTTTTGTTATCTAAATAAGTAGTAATATTTTTTATAGTGTTTTTGATTCCTATACCAATTATATGAAAATCAAAATTGTTTATTAAATCCTGAGAAAAATTGTTAAATAAAAAATTTTTAACAGGATTTAATTCCAACTTTAAAGCTGCTGTAAATAAAATTTTCATTTAATTATTTGAGATACATTTATTAAGGAGTTATTGGATAATTTTAATTTTCTATTTTCTTTTTGAATTTTCTGAATTCTTTAGACATATTGTTCAACCTAAATTCTATAGAGTTAAGTATCCAAAATTGAAAATGGGCAACTTTCTCCTGTTTATGGATCATCCAGATAATTTTTATTGAGACGAACAGAATTCCCAATTCCAAAGAAATAGTTGGCGGTAATGCAATTTTTAAACCAAATATCTGATGACACATATCCAAGATAAACAAGGATACTATAAGAAGAATAAATATAATATTTATTATTTTATCCCGTCTTTGAGTTCCCTGTCCGCCAATTCGCCCGACGATTTCTCGAATGTGCTCTTTCTCTTTTTTAAATTGCTCCAGTTCTTCTTGCAATACATTTGTATCAATATTACTCATAACATAAATTCCTTTTAATTTTAAATAACAACCATTCAAAGATAATGTTATTTTTGTTATTATTCAAATTACAGAACAATTTTCCTTATTCCCATCAACTCTCAGATCCTATGGAACCAGACTATAAAAGGCATTATGAATTAGTGTGTACTTATTACAGATCATAATACTGTTATTAATTATTTTGCTTAATAAATATTTTATTCCGGTACAATCCAGATATTATCACGAGAAATTATTTCTTTCTCATCTAAATATACAGCCTTTCCTGCACCACCTTCGCGGAAATCCACAACAATATCAACATGCTGGGCTGACATATTAATAATACCCTGTTCAGCCAGGTTTTTAATTTGTTTTTTGCCGGAATCAGAGTTGGGCTCATCAACATAACATTCAGGATAACTTTCACCAATTGCTATATGTAATGTTCCGCCAACCTTTTCAACAAAAAGTGGATGTTTCAATGTAGTTTTTAATCCCTGGTTCATTCCCAGTGCAACTTCCCCAATTCTATGGGAACCATTATCTGTTTCAATTATGGTTTTTAAAGTATTGTATCCCTTTTCTGCATTATAATCAACAATCTTCCCATTCTTGATTTTCAGATAAATTCCTTCAATATTTACACCATTAAAGAAGACCGGTAAATCAACGAAGATTTCCCCTTCAACTGTATTTGCATCTGGACTTGTAAATACCTCACCATCGGGGAAATTATTGCTCCCGGTACATTTGATGACATTTCGTCCTGCAATATTCATTTTTAAGGTCAAAGTTCTATCAGAAGTTGGGGAGATTGTTTCTATTTTGATTTCCTTACTTTTGGTCATAATTTTATAGACAGGTTCTTCTATTTTATCAAGTAAGTTGGGATCGGTTAAAGAGGTTTTGATAATAATATCAGAATATTTTTCCAGGCTCATATTTTCCATATCTGCAAAAGCTTTGGTAGGAAAAAGGGTAAGTACCCAGGGTTTGCTGAGACGTATTTTTTTAAAAGGCATATCTGCTCTGACTAAAGCGCTTGCCTTTTCTTCGGGCAAATTGGCAAATAAATCAGGATTTTCTGCACCCAATATTTCAATATATTTTGTCATGTTTTCATATCTGGATTTGTGCCATTCAGGAGTTTTTTTTATCTGCTCCAGGGTTCCGTTTTTTACAATTGAAGCACTCCAAACCTGACCGCGATTGTTATCTGGCGGTACCAAACAAACATCTGCCAAAGCACCGGCTTTAAATATTTTATCCTGTAAAACAGAAATCAGTGGCCAGGTAACCATTTCACCTTTGATAAGGACTATATCATTTTTATCAACTCCTCTCAGGGAATAATTCAGAAGATAATCAGCCCATTTTTCAAGTTTTGATTTTTCAATTTTAAATTCCATTATTTTACCTCTTATATTTAAATATTTTTTTTTATAATTCATTTAATCGAAAAAAAAAGGTACTATTTTAAACAGTACCTTTTTTTTAAAAATATTTTTGCTTAAAACTAATTTCTCAGTTTAAATATTACAGGTATTGAAATCCATACTCCAACTTTTCTATCTCGCTGCATAGCAGGGATAAAATCGGTTTTTCGAATAGCATTTACAGCTGCTTCATCTAAACCTGTATTAGGAACACCTTTAAGAATATTACATCTTCCTACTTTGCCATTTTCATCGATAAAAGCCTGTACAACTACAGTACCTTCGATGCCTGCTTCCTGGGCGATTTCCGGATAAATTACATTTTTTTGAATTGCAGCGAATCCACCAATAGGTTCCGGTGCTTCGTCAAATGGAATAAATCTAACAGCTGGTCCACCATCGTCCTCTTCAGGCATAGCTGGTGGTGCAGCCCATTCATCGGCTTCATAGTCATCAAATCCCTCCATTTCAAACTCAAAATCTTCAGCAAGATCTTCATCTTCTGATTCTACTGGAATTGTAGGTCTTGACGGTGGTGCAGCCTGCTCTATTTTCTGCTCGGTAATTGGTACTTCTTCAGATTCAATAAATATCTTCACCTCTTTTTGGACAGAAGTTCCTGATTCTAATTTTGGAACCGCAACCATGAAGGAAATTAATATTACCAGGCTTAATATCAATCCGATTTTTAAAACAATACCATATCTTAATTTTAAGCTAACTTCCGGCTTTTTTCTTAATATCATACATACACCTCTTAAGTAGCTTTTTTAGTTGAATAGTTAACTTTTAATGCATCTGCTTTCCTCAGTTCCTGATGAACACCCTCAATCACTTCCATTTTTACTTTACGATCAGCCCGAAGTGAAATAATTAACTGGGGATCTGCTTTTCTTTTAAGATAGATAATATTTCTGATACTTTTTACATTTACAAGTTTGTCATCGATAGATATCATACCGGTTTTTGCAACCCATATTGTTTTTACATGATTCCTGGATTCCAGTTTTTGTATTTGTTTAGCTTCAGGCATTTCAATCGGTAATCCATCTGATTCTCTTAAAACCGAAGATACCATAAAGAAAAAAATAAGCATAAAAATGATATCAGGCATAGCTGTAGTTGGAATACTTACTTTAACTTTATTTTTTTTTGTCAATTTCATAATCCAAACCTCACTACTGTGCAATTGAAATATTTTTTGCTTTTGCCATTTTTAACTGATCTATCACGCTTAAATATGCCTGATAAGTAGCCCGAGGATGAGTTTTGACAGAAAAGACCATTTTGGGTTTTCTGAGCAGCATTTTTTCAGCTTCAGATCTGATATTTCTGACGCTAACTTCTTTCTCATCCATTAATACTTTTCCCGTGGGGTCGATAATTACATTTGTAATATTATCTTTGTGAAGCTGAGCTTCTTCTCCCTCGCCGGGTAAAACAAGCCCAATACCTTTATCCATATCGATGGTTGTAGCAACCATAAAAAATATTAAGATAAGGAATGAAATATCTGCTAAAGATCCACCGGGAACTTCTGCATCTAATTCTTTCTTCTTTTTTAAAAACATTATTCAGCATCCTTATAGGAAATTGTATCAATCAAGTTAATAGAACTTTCTTCCATATCGATGATAATTTTATCAACGCGAGATGTAAAAAGATTAAAGAAAAACTGGATTATCATACCAACAATAAGTCCAAAAAGTGTTGTTAAAAGAGCCTCGGAAATACCACCGGCTACAACTGCAGGTGAAATGTTGTTAGAAGCTTCAATATCCTGGAATGCTTTTACCATACCGGCTACAGTTCCGGAAAACCCAAGCATAGGTGCAATAACGATTACAGTCGATAACCAAACCATTCCTCTTTCAAGGAAAGCCATTTCTACATTAGCAGCATTTTCAATTGCTTTTTCTACTGACGCAACACCATATTTTACTCTGGATAAACCTGCGTGAAATATTTCAGCAACCGGACCTGGTGTACTTTCACATACTTCCAAAGCTGCTTTTACACCCTCTTCTTCTAAAGCTTTTTGTACTTTAGGAACAAATTTTTTAGTTGCAAATGCTGATTTACTCAGCGTATAAATTCTCTCTAAGCAAATCATTAGGCCAAAAATAAACAATCCCAAAATAGGCCACATAAACGCTCCACCATCCATAAAAAGTTTTACCATTAGTCAAAATCCTCCATTATTACATTTAATTATTTTTCAAACTGTTCTAATTTTAATCTAATCCAAGTAAAAAGTCAATAAGATTTTCTTTACAATATTTATTAGTTTTTTGCAACCATTCCAGTTGCTTCATCAAAATATTTCATTGCATCAATTACCTGATTGTCAACAAGTCTTAATATCTTATAATATTCATCATAACCCCAATAAAGACGGGCCATTTCGGCTTTTAGTAATATTTTTATATAATTTTTATCTTTCCTGACTTCTTTCAGATTTACATCAATTTCTTTTTCTTGTATTAACTTAATAAATTGATCAAAATCTTTATCACTTATATCAAATTTTGTGTAAAATTTATCTTTACTGTTCTTCCATTTATTATACTTTTTTGTGTAAATATTTGCATTTTCAAAAATTACACGAGATGGATGACGTAATACTTTACGGGTTTCATCTGTTAATTCATTTTTATACATTATATGATAATCAGGTGTAATTCCACCTCCACCAAAAACTGTCCTGCCATTTTTCGTTTTGAATTTTGGTCTTTCTTTAGTTGAGTCTTCTTCGGCTAAGATGGAATCTCGGTTTGCCTCGGCAAAAGTTTCGTAGTAGTCATATAAATTTCCATCGTATGATCGCTGAATACATCTTCCGCTCGGTGTGTAATATCTGGCCACTGTTACCCTAACTGCAGATCCATCACGCAAGGAATATTGACGCTGAACAAGTCCTTTTCCAAAACTTGTTTCACCTACAATCAGTCCCCTGTCCAGATCCTGAACGGCTCCGGAAATAATTTCACTGGCACTGGCCGAACCACGATTTATTAAAACTACCATTGGAAACTGAGAATGGTGGTTGTTTAATCCGGAATAAAATTCTTCATTAGAATTGCTAATTCTTCCTTTGGTAGAAAGTACCAGCTGTTTTTCCGATATAAACATATCAGCAACTTTGATTGCCTGCTCCAGGTATCCACCTCCATTATTACGTAGATCCAGGAGTAATTTTTTCATTCCTCGCTGCTCTAACTTAACCAAAGCCTGTTCCATTTCAGTGGCTGTAGTACCTGAAAAACGGTTTAGATAAATATATCCAATTTCATCATCCAACATTACAGATGCTGATACACTATATAATGGAATTTCGTCTCTTACAATAATTACATCAAAATCCTCTACTCCTTTGCGCCTGATTGTGACTCCTACGCGTGAACCTTTCGGACCTCGTAATTTATCCCTAACTTCTTTATTTGTAATTTTATATGCTGATTCGCCATCAATTTTAACAATTTTATCACCAGCCTGAATTCCTGCTCTTTCTGATGGTGAATTTGCAACCGGAGCAATAACTGTCAAATATCCATCTAAAACATCAAACTCTATCCCAACACCCTCAAATTTACCACTAAATTCCTCTTTAATACCGGAAATCTTTTCCTTTTCAATATAAACAGAATGGGGGTCCAATTCTTCCAAAAGTCCAATAAATGCTCCATCCATTACTTTTTCCCAATCGGGAACTTCCACATAATAATCATTGATGATACGAATTATCTCATTTAATACATTTATTTTAGTATATAAATTACTGCCAGCAACACAGATCTTTTTGCCTGTTGGTGTGACAAAAAGAAAAATTGTTATTAACATAATTACTGTAAAGGACACTACTAATGCTTTTTTGATAACTTTCAATTTTCTCTCTTCTCTGGTAATAAAATTATTCAAAATATTCCATTATTTAAAAGTACAATTGCTAATTAAATATACTAATTATTTCAGCATTAAAAAAATTTCAAATAAAATTATATTTTGTTATCATTTTTCTCTACAATCTTTTAAAGGCTGCTTAATATCAAAATTAGTTTTAATCAAAATTTTTCAATACACCATCTGCTGCGAACATTCCTGTAACAGCAGCATAAACTATTCCCCGGCTATGCCCACTGGCATCTCCGGCAACAAAAAAATTCTCCATAGATGTTTCCATAAATTTTGAAACATTATATTTAGTATCATAAAATTTAATTTCCGGTGCATAGAGAAGTGTGTTTTTTGACTGCAACCCCGGAATAACTTTATTTAATACGGTCAGACCTTCATCCAAATTATTTACAATCCGTGATGGAAATGCCATTGCAATATCGCCGGGAGTTGCATCTTTTAGGGTTGGGGCAATCGCTGACTTGGCAATTCTTGACCAGGTAGATCTTCTTCCTCCGAGGAAATCGGATAATCTTTGAATAATTGGCTTGCCACCGCCAATTGTTGTTGCCAATCGGGCGATATCTCTTCCATATTTTGTTGTATCTTCCACCGGATCAGTCAATCGAACCCTGGATAAAAGGGCAAAATTTGTATTCTCAGATTTTGAATCTCTTTTAGCGTGACCATTGACAAGAACAAAATTATCAAAAGATTCTTTAACGATAAAACCATTGGGATTTGTACAAAAAGTTCTGACCAAATCGTCATAAGATTCACTATATAATCGAAATTTTGCATCATACATTATTGAAGCTATTTCACTATACAAAACAGCCGGAAATTCAACCCGAACACCAACGTCGATTGGTCCGTAAGATGTTGATATTCCCAGTTGATTTGCTTGTTGCCGAAGCCAATATGAGCCAGCTCTGCCAGGAGCTGCAATAACAGCTTTACAAAAAAATGTTTCATTATCTGTCTTAAGAGAATAAATTTTATCTTTTTTATAGATTTCCCGTATTCTGGTGTTTTTCCGAAATTCAACCTTTTTTGATATCAGGCTTTTATAAAATTTATCAATAATGATATGCAAACGATCCGTCCCAATGTGTCGCTGACGTCCAAAAATAAATTCTATACCAGCTCCGTTAGCGATACGTTGTAGTTTTTCTAAATCCTTGCCATTGCTACCGGAATAACCATCTTTTACGCCCAGTGAAGTAAACAGGTCATCGACCTGTTTAATATAATCCTCAACTTCGGCAGGAAGGCGATTAAAACTTTCCGGCTCACCACCAATCTTACAGGTTAGGTTTAATTTTCCATCTGAAAAAGTTCCGGCACCACCAATCCCAAAATTCATGTCAGTTCTCTTAGAAGGCTCATCTCCTCTATCGATCACCAACATCTTTAAACCCTTATTTGATAGTTTTTCGGCAGCAAACATTCCGGCAGAACCGGCACCAAGTAAAACAACATCATATATTTTTTTATTAGCCATATCAATCTTTCATTTTTTATAAATTAACTGGAAAACTTAAATATTTTTTTTAATAATACTATTAATTTCTAAAAAAAATTATTTTTATTCTTCTTACTTACATGAACATTTTCTGGTTAGATATTGGTTAATCATTATTTTTAATAAAAAAAACTACGGTTTTTTCAATAAATATTTTATATTCACCAATCAAATATTAACTATTTAAGAAAGAGATTATTTTGAATAAAAAACATAAAACAACTTCCTGGAGAAAACTTGCTATTGCTGTTTATGGTGCTCCCAATGAAGGAAAAGTCTATGGTATGATTGATGTTGATGTAACTAAAATGCTCGATTATATAAAAATGCAAAAAACTAAAGGAAAGCGGCTCACTGTTACAAATTTTGTGATCGCAACAGTTGCCCGAGCGCTTTATGAAGATGCAAGTGATATGAATTGTTTCATAAAACGGGGTAAAATCCAATATCGGGAAGATGTAAATATGTGTTGTTCGGTTTCAATAAAAGGTGGTAAAGGAATGACAGCCATTGTCGTACCTAAAGCCCAGGACCTTTCGGTAACTGAAATAACTCAATATTCCCAAAAAAAAATTGAAGAAAAACGGCAGGGCAATGATTCCGGCGCCTTTAAAGCCAAGGATATTGTTGCAAAAATTCCCTGGCCCTTTCGCAGACCGATTACCCAATTTATCAAGTGGTGGCTTTTTGATCTTGATCTGCCTTTCCCATTTTTAAAAATCCCCCGTGATCCTTTTGGAAGTTTTATGATTACAAATATTGGTACCTGGGGACTTTCAACCGGTATGGTTGCATTATTTCCTATGGGACGACTCCCCGGTGTTATTGCTATTGGAAAAATTACCGAAAAACCAGTTGTGATAGATGGTAAAATTGAAATCCGTTCCATTATGCCTTTAACCGGAACCTTTGATCATCGAATTGTTGATGGTGCCCAAATATCAAACCTTGGAAGAGGATTGACCGCAAGATTACAAGACCCGGAAAAACTGGATTCACCAAATCCACATTAAAATTTTAATTTTTTTATTTTTTTGCCTTTTCCACTTCACGAAAAACGCGCATAAAATTTTCGCCCCAGATTTTTATTATGTCTTTTTGTGAGTAGCCGCGTTTTACCAGTTCTTTGGTAATATTTCCCATTTGACTGACATCATAACAATCTTTAAGTCCTCCACCACCATCGAAATCAGTTCCGATACCAACATAATCGATTCCAATTAAATTCACAATATGGTCGATATGATCAACTGCGTCGGATACTGTTGCCAATGGCCCCGGGAATTCTCGCTGAAAAGCATACCATTCTTCATCGGCTATATCTTTTGTTTCTTCTGGTAAATTGTAGTAATCGGGATATTTTTTCCACCAGGCTGCTTTAGCAGAATCATGTTCGGCGCTTGCTACCAGATCTTTCACATACATCGACAAAATACACATCTGTATTACACCTCTGTTTTCTTTTAATTTCAAAAGCATTTCGTCGGTCATGTTTCTTGGGTTGTCACAAATTGCCCTGGCGCAGGAATGAGATGCTATTACCGGTGTTTTTGATAATTCAATGACATCATAAAATGCTTTATCTGAAATGTGTGATACATCAATGATCATTCCTATGTCATTCATATTTTTTACAACTTTTTTGCCGAATTTTGATAAGCCATTGTGCTCAACGCTATCAGTTGAGGAATCACAGATATCATTATTTTTTGTATGACAAAGTGTTATGTATCTAACACCTTTTTGATAGTATTTTTCAATTAAAGAAATATCATTTCCAATTGCGTATCCATTTTCAATACCAATATATATGCCACGTTTTCCGGATTTTTCGATTTTATAAGCATCATCCGGGCTGGTGGCAATTTCTGCCAGATTAGAATTTCTGCCTACTACAGCATAGATAGAATCAATGATATTATGGGTTTTCAGGATCACTGCCTTGTTACCCTCTTTGGTTCTTTTTTTCTGTCCCAAAAATGCGGCAAAAAACTGGGCATCCAGGCCACCTTCTTTCATACGGACAAAATCAACTTTACTATTATTTTTTTTCGGATCGTGCCTAATCCCAGGGTCAAATCCTCCCTTTATAAATCGCATTGGAGTGTCACAATGAGTGTCTAATGTCAGGGCTTTTTCATGTATCCATTTTGCTTTCTTATCAATATTCTGACTGCACGAATTAAATAAAAGCAATCCTGTTACAAACAAAACGAACAATTTTTTCATAATTCCTCTTAATTATAATAGTCAAATATGGTTATGATTTTATTGAATATTTCAGTGGAAAACAAGGAGTTTGTTCTGGCTACTGGCTGTAAATTTTAAATAATCTGATTGGAAGGAAAAGATTATTTTGAGATCACATTACCCTTTTCATCAAAATGGATAACCAGACCTTTTTCATATTTTTGATTTTTGATTTCTATATCTTGGAATAGCTTACAGGATTTTAATTCACCACTTTTATACAGGTTAATATTTGTGAATAAACTTTTTTTACAGGGAATACCTTTTATAAGAATATTTTCAGGTGCAAAAAAACTTCGTAATCGGCCATTTTTATAAAATCCGGTATGAATTCCAGAATATCCACCTGAACCACGACAAACAAAGCCCTGCACTTTAAAATTAGTCGGGAATACACAAATATATCCGGTTCTGTCTTTTTGATTGGGGAAATGAATCCATGTATGGGCTGGCAACACGGTTTTATTAAAAGTATATTTTTGATTTAATTGAAAACTAAGCAGTTTCCAATTTTCCTGAAAATGCACCCAACCCTTTTGACATGGAAATCCCTGGATAACCTGGTTTTTCGGTATAAATCCTATGTAATTTCCTGATTTTGATTGATGTATTTTTTTAAAATATATTCCATTTCTATTTACATCCTTTTCCCAGTCCTTACAATTTGTTAACAACGGAAGGGAAAGTAATAATAATATCAATAATAGGTTTTTCTTCATAATTAGTCTTTTCTAATTTAGGAACCAGGATTTGAAAATATTAATTAAACGATTTTTTCTTCTGGTCCAGCGCTTTTTAAATTTCTTAGTCCAGGTTGGTTGACTCAGAAGTTTTTTTAGAACTTTTATTAGTTCATCATTGCCTTCTGTTTTTTCAAGTTCAATAATATTTGATTTAATAAAATATCCATAAAATTCTTTATTTATAATAAGCTTTGAAATTTGTTTATAGTTGATTTCTTTATCAAATGTTGTACATTTTTCCAATGCATTGCTTATTTTTAAATTTATCATAGTTCTGAGACATTTTTCACACTCTCCACAGTTATAGGAATTATCCGGATTTTTCCAACAAACCCGCAGATTTTCTAAAGCAATCTTATAATTTGATATAAATGCGACTTTTTTGATTCTGGAATATCCAAAACCATCATGAACAAATTCCAAATCCTCTGAACTCCAAAGATGGTCTAAAACGTAATGTGAACCCCAGGGAATTACTTCTCCTCTCTCATGAGATGAGGCAATATAAATACGACAAAACAAAGGGGAAAGCAAATGACCTGTTGCAGCAAGCGCGGCCCCATGTCCATATTCTCCCCAGTTTAAGCCTCCAACTGTTTTAAAAAAATGTTGAATATTTGTTTCAATTTCTATTACATTTTTATCAAGTTGCTCTCCAACTTTTTTTATTCTCCGAAAAACTTTTTCTCTCATAATTTTATTTTCCAGTTTGATATCAAAACCATGTACAAAAATAATGTCGGTTATCTCATCCTGATGCTTTAATAAGGAATAAAATGAATCTACACCACCGGAAAAAAACAGGCCAACTCTATTTTTATTGTACCTGCTTTTTTGTATTGGTTTTAACCCTGTGATTGTAGGTTCTGTCAGGGCTTGATTCCATGATTTGTAGATATATTGGATTGTTGCCAGAGAGGTTAAAAAACGCTGACTGACTTCACCGGTAGTGATTATTTCCTTACAACCGGTTTTCATAGCCGGTAAAATCGCAGTGGCAATGCAAGATTCGGGATTTCCGCTCAGTTTTGTGTCTCCCAGGGAACGAAAAAATACGTTATGTTTCTTGCCTGCAAATATATATTCAGATTCGACTATTTGACTCTCTTCTGTAGATTTCAAAGAAATTATCATTTGTTGATCGGTCTTGCTTTTTTCCGGTATCATTTTTTTATTCATATCTAGGTTATCTTCCCAGGTTTTGAGTCAGAAATTATTAAATGTCATATTTTTCTTGAAATGAATGATTTGGTTCGTGTTATTAGGTTTTTCACAAATTTCCTGCGATTGCTCTGTTTGGGAAAAAAATAGTGATTTAATGGTTTTTTTCTAAGGGCTTTTCTTGCTAAAGATACCCATTTTTCATTGATGTTATTCTGCTTTGCCTGTTCCAGGATTTCTTCCCATAGATTTCGGACAGTTACTTTGTTTAAAACAACTTTTTTTATATCGTCTTCAATATTAAAATTAGGTGGAAATATATCAGGAATTGGATTCCCTGAGACTAAAAAATTTAATTTGGTTCTCACACATTTTTCACATTTACCACAATTAAAATTAGTTACATTACTTGACCAGCATACACGTAGGTTCTCTATTCCCTTTTTCCATTGACAAATTTGATTTATTTTATTCACCCTGATAATTGATGCTCCATCATGGATTATATTAAATTCATCGGAATTTAATAATGGGTCTGTAATCGCGTTTGATGCACTATATTTCATTGGATTATTATAGGAAACTGAACTTGGAATTATGCATGTACCCGCAATATTCTTAAAATTACTCAAACTTGCAATTAGACAACATGCATAAGCATGTACCCACGGTACAGATGAAATTAAGCGAAAATTAGTTTTTAATGGTAAAAATTTAATATTGACATCATTAAGAGTTTCAATAACACTATTTTTGGTTTTATTATATATTTCAATATCTGAAGGATCAATGTCAAATCCATGGATAAAGGAGCAATAGTCAATTTTTTGAGTCCTGTAACTAACCTTTCCCTTTACATGTCTCCATACAGAGAAAGCTCCATCTACTCCACCTGAAAAAGGACATATTGTACCATCAACAGGAACTTTACTATCCCGAACCTTATTAACCTTTATATCAACAAGTTTAAATAGATTTGGATACCAACTATTCCAGACTGCCTGGTATTCTACTAAATTACTTAAAAGTTGTTTGGAAACTGAACCCTGAACGATGATCTGCCGTTCTTCTTTCATTGCATCCATGAGGATGCCAAGCAAATAACTATCACAATCATCATCGGCAGGTGGTATGGTTGTTTTTGTGAATTTGAACCATAATTCTTTTTGATTAACCTGAATATTATCATCTATACGTTTTATTACACAACGTCTTACAAAATCATTGTCCACAGTTTCAAGATGTAATGGTTCCAATATTATGTATTTCACTATTCCATCCTTTTTCAAAGATTTTTCTTCAGGGTTCTTACTTAAAGTAATTATTAAGTATTTTGATTAATTAAATTTATTTGATTTTTTTTTATTTGCAAATTAAAAACAGATAGTTGGCAAGAGGCTTAGGATGGAAAAACTTTTAAGATAAAAATGATATACAACTTATATTACAGGTCAAATTTAATAATGAACCTGGTTCCATTATCAATTTCGATTTTGTAATTGCCGGAAATTTGTTTTACAAGCATGGCTATCAGGCTGAGCCCAAATCCCTTTGATTTTTTAATTTTTTCTTCAGGAATTCCAATACCATTATCCTGAAAAATAAATGTCACGTGATTTTGTTTTTGCCTGATAGAAATTTTGATTAATCCCTCATTCTGTTCGGGGAATCCATATTTAAAGGCATTGGTCAATAATTCATTTAATATAATTCCAAGGGGAAAAATATCTTTAGTCGGGATGGTTAAATTATCAAATTGTTTCTTAATTTTAATTTTATCAGATGTAGGAAATATCTGTAAAATTTCATCAACTAAGGGAGGAAAATATTCTTTTATAGAAACTTCCTGATATTTTGCTGATTGGAATAGTTTATCATACAAAATCCCCATACTCTGTATTCTTCCGATAGAGTCATGAAAGGCTTCGGTTAATTCCGGAATATTCACAGATTGGGATTTCATTCGTAACAGGCTGCTGATAACATTTATATTGTTTTTTACACGATGATGGACTTCTTGTAAAAGAATTTCTTTTTCATTGAGGAGTTGACTGATTTTATCCTTTGCCTGTTTGTGTTTTGTTATATCACGGATTGTTGCAACGTGTTCTCCATTGACTTGTTTTTTGCTTGTGTTTATTTCAAATACTTTATCCAGATATTTGAGTTCAAAATTCCGAACCTGTTTATTTTTCACAAAGTCTGTTATTATTTTAAGAGTTGCCGGTAAATCTTTTATATTAACAAACTTTTTTGCCAATACAAATCCTGATTTTCCAATCACGTCTTTCCTGTCAATACCGGTAAGTGTTGAAAATGCCGGATTGGCATCAACTATTTTAGCAGTTTTTGTAATCTGTAGAATTCCGTCGGTGGCATTATTAAATATTGATTGTAACCTGTTTTTAGTTTCCAATAAGGCTAAATCAGATTTTTTACTGCTGGTAATATCCTGGGCAAATAATGCAATATATAATAGTTCGCCGGAATCTTTAAGAATCGGGATCAGGGAATTATGATAATATTTTCCCATGTTTTCATCTTCAAACAGCATTGGTTTTTTATCTTTTGAAATTACTTCAAGAATTTTTTTCCTCCTTGCCTTTGTTTTTGCCGGCATAAATTCAAAAGGAGATTTACCAATTAATTCATCGGGTTTATGTCCATACTCTGAGGCAGCTTTATCATTGATTTTGACTATTGTTCCCTCACAATTCATAAGGATAAATTCATCATTTGTTGCATTTAACAGGTATTGTAACTGTGAGTTGTTTAGTTCAAGGTTAAATTCTGCCAATTTACGCTTTGTAATATCTATGAGAGATACAATACGTTGACTACCAAACATACCAATGTTTAAATTGACATATTTTCGTTCACCGCTTTTAGTAATAAAACCAAAATCATAATTCAATGGTGGATTACCGGTTTTTTTTGTGCGTTTAGAGTGATACTCAAGCATAGATTTGAGATCTTCTTTATCTACCAAATCTGACCATTTCATTTTGCCTTCAATTTCAGTTTTTGAATATCCACTCAATTCACAAAATTTGATATTACAGGCAGTAATTATTTTATTTTCACCAAACATACATGTTGCAGAACCTTTATTCTCGAATATCACACGATATTTCTCTTCGCTTTGTTCTAATTTTTGATGTGCACCAAATAGCTTGAATGCCATTTTTATTGATGCATTAAGAATTACCAGACCGGAATTTTTAACTACATATCCATAGGATGTTATTTGTTCGGTTTTTTTTATATATTCAGGCTCGGTATGACTCGACATGAACAAAATTGGAACATTATGATCTTTGAGAATGATTTCTGCTGCCTGCGGGCCATCTATCCCTTTTCCAAGGTCAATGTCCATAAGCACCAGGTCAATCGATTTGTTTGTCATGAAAATATCTATAGCTGCCTGACCTGAATTTGCAGTTATTACCTTGTAGCCACAGCTTTCAAGCTCATTCTGCTCATCCATAGCAATAATGGCATCATCTTCGACAAGTAATAATAATTTTGGATTTTGACTATTCATAGAATAATGATTCCCTATTTCCCTTTTCAGACAAACAGACACAAAAGAAATATACAACCTTGAATAGAAAATAGTAATTTTTTTTTCAAACAAACAGGACTACCAGTGTTGTAGAAATTTGTTAATCTTGTATTTTTAACTGGCAAGGCTGTCTGTGTTACGGAATTTGAAAACCTATTAAATAAATATAAAGGTTGAAAACCTAAGCTTGTTTTTTTAAATTCTTCTTAGAAAATAATGAAAAATAGTAGAAAAATAATACAATTAAATTTAGAATAATTTTTCAATGTGAGGGAATTATGAAACAATTTTTTAGAGTAATAATATTGATTATTATTTTTATTAATATTAACAATGTTGTCCTGAGTCAATCCGACACTTCTCAAAGTATGGAGATGAATATTGAATCAAAAATTGATCACCAGGCCATAATAGATTCTATTTCTTTTGAATATAGTGAACTTCTTAACCAAAAAATTGATTCCATTAAATCATCAATAAGAGCTGATACTATTATTGTTTATAAGGATACCTGTACAAAACAAACAGTAAATCCAGGGCAATTAATTGCAAATATAACAGACTCATTGTCATTGGTTTACAAGGATAGTTGTTCACAATTGGTTGATTCTGTTTACACTCAATATCAGAAAAATTTGTTAAATTCTGTAAAAACTTTTTCAGACAGTTTGAATTATTACAAAAATAAATTGAGGGTAACAGAAATAAGTTCAATTAGTAAAATTCCTGAAAATTATGAAGAAAATTTTTATCAATATACATTAGACCTGATGACTGAAAAAAAAATAAACCATAATCTTTTCTGGCAATTATCAGTAGAAGGTGAAGATATTATACCTCATCAGGTGGAAGAACTTGAATCATATATCCGGACTTTTTTCCCCGGAAAGCGCAGTGACCTGGTTCAGATTTATATTATTCAGATATTTCTCAGGTATGAAAAATGGGCTGATAGTGAATATGGGATTTTAAAATTTCATTATCTCTTTCCCGAATCAAAATATTCCAATATTGTAAATGATTCACTGGCTGTTATTTTAAAAAAATCGGATGTAATAAAAAAACAAGATGGATTGTTTGAACGTTATTTTGAAAAGACTATCAAAAACCTGAGCCTTGAAACCCGATATTTTGAATTTGTTAAATTATTGCATGAATTTAAAGACGAAAATGTAAATCTATATTTTGAAAAGGAAGCAGAAAACTTTTTTGCTTTTTTCCCGGGCTCAGTTAATGCACCACAAGTATGTTTTTGGTTAGCGAAAAAAAGTGTTAAAGATGATAAGCCCCATACTGCATTTTTGAGATATAAAAAAATCCTCCAATTATTCCCGGAATCGAAATTTGAAAAATTTGCTTTAAATGAAAGTGCAATAATTTTGGCAAAAAACCTGGAGAAATATCCGGAAAGTATAGAATATTTCAATAAAGTAATATCTCGGTTTGGTACTGATACTTTGGCTACAAACGCACATTTTCAAATTGCAGAAATTTATCATAATGATCTGAAAGATTTTGAAAAGGCTGTTGGAAAATACTTGGAATTTTCGCAAATCTGTCAGGATACTGTCCGTTCAACAAATGCTCTTTTTACAATTGCCAAGATTCAGTCTGACGAGATGAAACTTGTCGAAAAATCGGTTGAAACCTATAAATCTGTTGAAACAAGATTTCATGGTTCCAAAGCCGCTCAAAAAGCCCTTTATATGGCTGGCCAATTACTTGAAGATAATAAACAATATACATCTGCTATCGACCTCTATATGACACTTTTTAAGAATTATACAGGAACCGAGAACGGGTTAAAAGGATTAGAAAATATTAAGGATTTATATAACTCAAAGATTGATAATCCTGAAAAATTGATAGAAACATTGAACTTGATAATAGCGAATTATCCTGATTCGAAAAATGCAACTAAAGCAAAGAAAAACCTGAAAAAACTACAAAAAGAAGAGTAAATGAAACAGTATTTTAATATTACTAAAAGTGTAATTATTTTTACCTTTTTAATTATGCTTTGTTCCTGTTATACAAAACCAAAGAATCTATATGAAACCGGGGAAACCGTTGTTTTAATCCATGGAATTTTTGATAAACCGGTTGTAATGAAAAAGATTGAAAATAATTTCAGGGAACTGGGCTATAGGATTTTAAATTTTGAATATGCATCCACCCGCTGGCCAATGGATACAGTGGTTTTAAAATTATCAAAAGAAATTGCTGCCATTGAGCCACAAGCAGAGAAAATACATTTTGTTACTCATAGCCTGGGAAGTCTGGTTGTCAGGGCTTATCTTGCACAGACTTATTCTGAAAAATTTGGTAATTTAGTAATGGTTGCGCCCCCCAACCAGGGTTCTGTATTTGCAGAACATTTTGATAATTTAAAAACTTTCGAGTGGTTATGTGGGCCGGCTGGTCAGCATCTGGGAAAGGATGATGACGATTACTGGAAAAAATTCCCGGAACCAAATATTCATTTTGGTGTGATAGCCGGTGGACTTGGAAATGAACATGGAATCAATCCTTTAATTCCGGGTGATGATGATGGAGTGGTAGCTGTTGAGGAAACAAAATTAGATGGTATGGCTGATTTTATTATCGTTCGTGGTATTCATACTCCATTATTATGGAAAAAAGAAGTAGTTCAACAGATTCTTTATTTTATTGATAGTGGGTGTTTTCTGCATAATGAATAAGATCATAGCAGAATTGGATTTGCTATATTTTTTAGGACACACAGGTAAGATAAAAAAAATAAAGCAAAATGAGAACACTTAGAAAGCACTGAATCCACTATAAAAAAATCTGTTAAATTAATCCTGAATACACCAGAAAAATCAGTTTAACAACCAGTCAAAAATTAGGAATTTCATCAAATATACTGAATAGATGGAAGCGAGAACATGACGTTAATGGTGAAGAATCATTCCCCGGAAAAGGTATCCTGAATAGTGAAGATGCTTAAATTCATCAATTACAAAAAGAATTTGTAAGAATCAGGAGAGAGCGAAATAATATTTCGTATTACCGGTAATTCAATTTTTATAGGATCTTGATTTTTTTACTTTTTTTTAAGAAAAAATAAAAGAGTGAAATAATTATTTTTTATTAAGATTTGATATTTAGTTACTATACCTTATTAATTCCGATGCACAATTATTTTATTAAGTATAATTGCTTTTTCTCTATTTTATATTTATGTTTTATTGGATAAAAATAACTGAAATTTTTAAATAGGAATTTCAAACCTAGGAGAAAATCATGCGGTGGAACTTAAGAAACAAATTGTTAGCATCTTTTGGAATTGTAGTTTTATTATTAATCATACAATTAATAATAGGAGTGTCTAATTCCATAACTATGAAGAAATCAATTGATGAGAGTTGGAAAAAAGGTCATCATGGAATCTTATTATCCAATAAAATTAATCTTGATGTTGTCCAGGTTCAGCAATGGTTAACAGATATAAGTGCGACTCGGGGCGCTGAAGGATTTGACGATGGTTTTGGTGAAGCGGAAATTTATGCCGAAGATTTTCGGAAAAATATTTCTGAACTTAAAACTTTAATACCAAGTAGTAAAAAATTATTGGATGAAGTAGGAGTATCTTTTGAAGAGTTTTATACAAAAGGTAAATGGATGGCACAGGAGTATATTGACAAAGGACCTACTGGTGGAAATGTTGCTATGGAAAGTTTTGATGCCTTTGCTGCTGATATCTCAGAGAAACTGACAAATCTATCAAAAGATATTAATATTAAAGGTGAAGAGACAATAAATAAGGCAATAAGTGCTGCTGAAAGAAATAAAAATTCAACAATATTATTTGCATTAATTACCATATTAAGTACAGTTATAATTGCAATTGTTTTTTCAGGAAACCTTGAAAAAACAATTCTGGGTTTAATGGATTTTGTAAATTCATTATCAGATGGAGATCTTAGAAATAAATGCAAAATAAAAACAAAAGATGAACTTGCTGATTTTGCAAATATTCTAAACGTTTTTGTAGAGAATTTGAAAGGATCTATAAAAAATATTAATAATTCGGCAAATACACTCGATGTTTCATCTAAAGAAATGAATGATATTGCTAAAACTCTTAGTACTAACTCTACGAATACTGTTACAAAAGCAAATACTGTTGCATCCGCTTCAGAAGAGTTGAGTATAAACATGAATAATGTCTCAAATTCTATGGGTAGTACTACAGAAAATTTAAATATAGTGGCAAAAGGTACAGAAGAAATGAGTAGCAGTATTAATGAAATAGCTCAGAATACAGCAAAATCTATGGAAATCACCAAAAACGCTGTAGATCAAGCAGAAAAAGCATCAGTTCAGGTTAAAGAACTTGGTATAGCTGCAAAGGAAATTGTTAAAGTAACAGATACAATCACTGATATTTCAAATCAAACAAACTTATTGGCATTAAATGCTACAATTGAAGCTGCAAGAGCAGGTGAAGCAGGGAAAGGGTTTGCAGTTGTAGCTAACGAGATTAAGGAACTAGCAAAACAAACTTCCAATGCTACTGAAGAAATTGCAGGAAAGTTGAGTGATGTACAACAGTCTTCCGAGAATACATCCTATGTAATCAAAGAAATTACTGGAATTATAAAAGAAATTGATAGTGTTGTAGGTACTATTGCAGCTGCAGTAGAAGAACAAAATGCTACAACAGGTGAAAATGCAAGTAAAATTAATGAAGTATCTAAAAGTATTATTGAAATTAATGAGAACGTTTCTCAGGGTAGTCATGCCACAAAACAAATTGCTGAAGAAATAATTGATGTTAATTCATCAGCTAATGAACTAAGTAATTCTGCAAATATAGTGCAGAATAGTTCAGATGAGTTAACCAAACTGGTATCCAGTTTACAAGAAGTTGTTAATCAATTTAAAATTTAGCAGAGGTAGAAAATGAATAAAAAATTAATATTTATATTGGTTATTTTTGTGGTTGCAATGAATGTTTTCGGTCAGGATGAAGAAGCCTTTACTTTTGAAGCTAGTTATGTAAATGATTATATACAAAATCTTACCGGTGGATTGAAAACAGGACAGACTGACATGGGTATGATTGATTTAGTAATTACCATGAATACAAAAAATGCAGGATTATGGAACAATGGTGAATTTTATGCACAGTTGGAAAATACACACGGTGGAACCTTTTCAAACACCTTTCTTGGCGATTTTCATATTGTTTCAAATATTGATAATGGT
>JAOZSR010000093.1 GCA_029939575.1 Fidelibacterota bacterium | reverse complement strand
ATTGTATTTATTCATACCTTAGGCTTTTAATCGGATTTGCAGTAGCCGCTTTTACTGCCTGTAATATCACAGAGGATAATGCAATTAATAAGGAAATAATTCCAGATAATCCGAAGAACCACCATGCAATATCAATTCTATAAGCAAAATTTTGAAGCCAGTTATTCATCACAAACCAGGCAATAGGCCAGGCAATTATATTTGAGAGGATTATTAATTTTGTAAAATCTTTTGAAAGCAATGTAATTATACTGAATATTGATGATCCCAAAACTTTTCGTACACCAATTTCTTTAGTGCGTCTTTGTGCTATAAATGAGGCAAGTCCTATCAGCCCAAGACAAGAGATTAAAATTGCAAGTATAGCAAAATAGTTGAAAATTTTCCCCAATTGTTGTTCTGACTTATACATCTTATCAAATTCCTCATCCAAAAAATGATATTCAAAAGGATAGTTTGGAGCGAATTTGCTTATTGTTTTTCGAATACTTCCGATAGTTGCAGCAGTATTCTGATTACTAATTTTAATTGCAAAATACATATAATCACCTGGATCAACGAAAATTGCCAGAGGTCTTATTTTAGATTTCAGAGATTCAAAATTAAAATCTTTAACCACACCTATAATTTTTATATCATCCAGAATAAATTGTCCTATTGGTTTTTCTAATCCCATTTGTTTGATAGCAGTTTCATTGAAAACAACAGCATTTGTATCTGATGAAAACTGTTTCGAGAAAAACCTTCCCGAGACCAGATCAATGTCAAAGGTTTCAAGAAAATTATAGGATGCTGTCATGATACCGGTTAGTATAGATTTTTCGCCATCATTACCATCCCATTTATTAATATCAATACTGCCAATAGCATGAATACCTAAATGGCTGGAAGTGGCACAAACATTTTCTATATTAGAATCCTGTAACAATTCATTTTGTACCAATTCATATTTACTTTGTAACTCACGATTAAGTGGAGTGTATACTACCATATCTTTATTAAAGCCGAGATATTGGTTACTCATGTAATGTAACTGATTAAAAACAACTATGGTCGAGAAAATTAATACAATAGAGAGAACAAATTGAAATGTCACTAATACTTTTCTAAACAGAGATGAACTGGAAAGTTTTGAGCCTTTTAGAGCTTGTATTGGTTGTATTGAAGATAAGTACAGTGCAGGGTAGCTTCCGGAAATCAATCCTGTTATCAGAGTAATTACTAAAAGTATAGGGATTAAAACAGGATTGTTAATAAAATCCAGAGAAAGAGTTTTTCCACTTAAATTGTTGAAAACCGGTAGTAATAATTCTGTAAGAAACAGGCTAAAAAAAAGTGAAATAAACGAAATGAGAATAGATTCTCCATAAAATTGTCTAATCAAGTTTGATTTGCCTGCTCCGATAACCTTTCGTAATCCGATTTCTTTTGCACGAAGTGCAGAACGTGCTGTTGCCAGATTCATAAAATTTATACAGGCTATAATTAGAATAAAAGCCGCAATTATTCCAAAAATATAAACATAGGTAATAATTCCTCCACCATTAACATCTTTTAAATGAATATCAGAAAAGGATTGAACCAATAATGAAGGCTTCCATTGATAATCAAAATGTTTGGATGGATAATCAGATATTTTATTCTCAAATGCCTTTACATCTGTGTTAGGTGAAAGTTTCACATATGTAAAAATCCCCCAACTACTCCAATTTTCCGGATCATTATCTCCAATTAAATCTACAATATGTTCATAATTAATAATGAAATTTACCATTAGCGTACTGTTTTTAGGAAAATCTTTAATAATCCCGGTGATTTTGAAATCATATTTATTATCAATAGTCAGTGTTTTATTTAAAGCATATTGATCACCAAAATATTTTTTTGCTGTAGATTGAGTTATTACCATAGAAAATGGTTCATCTAAAACCGTTTCAGGATTCCCCTGCAAAAATTTAAAAGTAAAAATATCAAATATAGAAGGATCAGTATAGGCGATATGTTCCTTAAACTTATTTTCACCATATTTGATAAGTTTATAACCTCGATCATAATATTTTGCTGATGAAACAACTTCCGGATAATCCTTTTTCAAAGCTTTTGCCAAAGCTGGTGGTGTGACCGGATAATTTCTACTTGGTTTATAGGTTTTATCAGAAAGAATCACCCTGTAGATATTCTCAGAATTTTTGTGGAATTTATCAAAACTTAATTCATCCTGAATCCATAATATTATTAAAATTACACAGACTAATCCAATTGCAAGCCCCGTGAAATTAATGAAGGAATATCCTTTTTGATTTAAAATATTTCTTAATGCAATTTTTATATAATTCTTAAACATTGAATCTCCATTTATTTAATTAAAAATTATTATTCGTATCTCAAACTTTCGACAGGATTTGCTGTGGCAGCTTTTATGGAATGATAGCTCGTGGTAATTAAAGCAATACACAATGCAATTAATGCTGCTGAAATATATACAAAAACATCCATAGAAATTTTATAAACAAAATGTTGCAGCCATTTATTAATGGCAAACCATGCTATCGGGCAGGCAATAATATTTGAAACCAAAACCCATATTATAATTTTTTTATTGAACAGGAGAATAATTTCAAAAAATGAAGCTCCTAAAACTTTTCTAATACCAATTTCTTTTACTTTTGTTTCTGAAGTATAGATGATCAAACCCAGAATACCAAGGGATGCAATTATTATTGATATTACCGTAAAAATATTAAATGTTACGTATAATTTATTTTCCCGACTATATAGTTTTTGAATATTATCATCCAGAAAACTATAGGAAAATTGCTCATCTGTATAATGCTTTCTCCATATATTTTCAATTTTCGATATTGTTCCCTGAATATTTTCTCCAACAATACGAATACTTATTTCATTTACCCAGTTTGTATTTAGTAACAAAGCAATTGGCTCAATAGGTGAATGCATAGATTTTAAATTAAAATCTTTTATTACTCCAACCACATTTCCTACGCTATTTCTTCCATATTGTAATTTTTTGTCAATCCCCTCTTCGGGAGTCCAATTTAATATTTTTGCAGCGGTTTCATTCAATAATATAGTGCCTGTTGTATCTGAACCAAACTGTTTTGAAAAATTCCGGCCAGCCATCATTGACATTTTAAATGTTGGAATGAAATCATAATCAACTCCAAGCACTATCATGCTTTTTGAATCATCTGGTTTTGACTGATGTCGAAAATTAGTCGTGCTAAAAGCAACTTCTCCAGGTAGGTCTGAGGTTCTTGACATTGCAATAATCTGGGGATTCTGAGTTAATTCATTTTTAAAAGCTTCATAACTCTGGTTAATTTGGCTACCTCTTGCAGAAAGAACAACTACATTTTCCTGTTCAAATCCAAGATCGTGATTTTTAATTAAATTAATTTGCTTATATACAGCTATCATACTGATTATTAAAAATATTGAAATAGTAAATTGTACAATTACCATATTTTGTTTGAATCTTGAACCATGAGAATTTGGAGATTTCAGTCCTGATAAGATCTGAATAGGTTCAAACTTTGATAAAAGTAATGCCGGATAAATTCCTGTTGCAAATCCAATAAATAAAATAATAGAGATCAAATACAATATATTGTTACTTTGAAAGAAATAGGATAAAGGTAAACTTTCATTGAATATTTTTTCAAATAAATGTATCAGAATAATATCATCAATTACAAATGCCAAAATTAATGCTAAAATTACATATATAAATGATTCCAAAAGAAATTGATAAATAATCTGTGTTTTATCAGCTCCAACAGTTTTACGAATACTAATTTCTCTATGTCTTTTCATAGATCTTGCTGTAGTTAGGTTTATGTAATTAATACATCCAATTAATAATATTAGTATAGCAACAGAAATAAATACATTTACTAAATAGGCGTTACCTCCAGGTTCTATTTCCCAATGTTCACTTGGATTAAGATGTATCTTGGTAATTGGGTTAAGATGTAATTTCAATACTTTATGAATACCAAAACCCTGAGCAAGTAAATCACCATAATGTGCTTCTAAATGATTTTCTGTGAAAATCTTTAGTTTCGCTTCTAAATTTTCAATTTTAATATTCTCTTTTGTTAGCACATAAGTATATAGATAATTGCTACGCCAACTTGAAAAATAATCTTCAGGATATGTAGCAATTGATATTAACATATTGAAATGAAAATGTGAATTTTCCGGAATGTCAGCCAGAACTCCTGTTACTTCAAAATCAGTTGGTTCATCTCTAATTTCAAGTGTTAAATATTTCCCAATTACATCTTCACTATTAAAATATTTTAGGGCTAGTTCCTTTGTAAGAACCAAGGTTCTCGGCTCTGTTAATGCATTTTGTTTATTACCCTTTATTAAAGGAAAATCAAAAATTTCAAAAATTGAATTATCTGTAGCAAAACTTGCCTCAGTATGAGTAATATTCTGATAATCTTTAATAGATGTGGTTCTTCTCCATAATCTTGTAGCATTTTCTATTTCCGGAAAATCATCTATCAAAGCCTGTTTGTATTGACCTCCTACAATTGGCCACCGACTATATGCATTTTCACGAAACAGTTCCCGTTCAACTCGATATATTCTGTCAGATTTTTCATGATAAGTATCAAAGCTTAATTCTTTATTAACCCATAGACTTATTATAATACAAATAGCAAACCCAAGAGTTAGACTTATTAGATTAATAAATGAAAACAATTTATTACGAATTAAATGACGATATGCAATTTTTAGATAATTTTTAAACATATTTACTCCAATTATTCATATCTTAAACTATCAATAGGATTTGCGGTTGCTGCTTTTATGGTCTGATAAGCAACAACAATTAAAGCAATCAAAGCCGTTATAATTCCAGATAAAATGAATATCCATAAACTTATACTAATACGATATGGAAAATTCTGTAGAAATCCAGTCATAATAATAAAAGATACTGGCCAGCCAACTATATTTGCAATCATAATAGATTTTGAAATATCTTTGATCAACAAACCTATAATAACAGGAACAGTGGCTCCCATCGTTTTTCGTATTCCGATCTCTTTGGTTCTTTGCTCTGCCATAAAAGCAGTCAGACCAAATAATCCCAGGCACGAAATTATAATGGCTAAAATAGCAAAGCCTGCGAGAAGATTTGTCAAACGTTTTTGTGATCGAAACATAACATCATAATCATTTTCGAGAAAATGAAATTCAAAAGGATAGCTTGGATTATGTTTACGGACTGTAGTTTCTAAATATTCTAATGTTTCTTCAATATTTTGATTTGTGATCCTCATTGTAATATAACTATACTGTGGCCACTCTGTGCTGTAAAACATAAACAGTGGACCGATATTTCGACTAACAGGTTTAAAATGAAAATCCTTAACAACTCCAATTACAGTATAGGATTCACCATTATCTTTATAGATTTTGGTTCCCACCGGATTATCTAAATTTGTTATTTCAGCATATTTTTCATTTATAAGAATAAACGGTGAATTAATAAGATATTTATTAGAGAAGAATTCTCCCTCGGCTAACTCCATATCCATAGTCTTTAAATAATCACAATCCACATTGAGATAAGTCACCAAAGGATTAAGATTTTCATCTTTCCCATCCCATTTCCAGCCAGAACCATTTGTATAAATGCCTTTGGGAAGTCTTGAGGATACAGTCGCATTTATAATATTATTATTTTTTACAAGATCATTTTTTAATGTCTGATAATTTTTCTTCAATTCTCCCTCTAAAGGAATATAAACCAAATGATCTTTGTTAAAACCTAATTGTTTATTTGTCATAAATTCGGTTTGTTTAAAAATAACAATTGTACTTGTTATTAAAACAATAGTAATAACAAACTGAAAAACTACAAGATTCTTTCGAAGTTTGGATTTACTGCCGCCATAAAATCCACTACTTTTTAATACATTAATCGGTTTATAGGATGAAAGTAGTAAAGCAGGATAAATCCCTGAAATTATACCTGTAATAATAGTGATTATCGGAATTCCAAAAAGAACCATATGATTTGTCATGTCAAGTTCAAGGTTTTTACCTAACATATTGTTGAATATTGGCATGAAAATTTCTGCTAAAATTATAGCTACGAGTAAAGATAGTAAGGATATTAATAGTGACTCTCCAAAAAACTGCATTATTAACTGTCTTCGGGAACCGCCTACAACCTTTCTCAATCCAACTTCTCTGGCTCTTCTTGCAGCACGAGCAGTAGACATATTTATAAAATTGAAACATGCAATCACCAGAATAAAAATAGCAATAAAAGAAAAAACAATAACAAGGCGAAGAAATCCAAATATATGTAGATGAAGATCTGTAAACGGGTATAAAGATAATGTAATATTTGATTCTGGTCTTGATTGTTTTATGCGATTATAAATTTTATCTTTCATCAGTTTGGATGAGGCGTTTTCCTGTAACTGGACATAAGTGATATAGGATGAATTGTACCATGTTTTTGTCGAGTTTTCTCTCCATAATTCATTTAAAAACTCAAGTGGTATAACAATATCAAATTGAATAGATGAGTTTTCAGGAATATTTTCAAATATACCACCTATTGTGAAATTATGTTTATTATCAAAGCGAATGGTTTGCCCAACCAAATCCTGTCCATTTGCAAATTTTTCAGATATCTCTTCGGAAATCATTATAATATGGGGATCATTTTTTGCTATTTCATGATTACCACGAATGAATGGAAATGAAAAAATATCAAATATAGTAGGATCTGCAAATTTAACTCTTTCTTTAAATGGTTGTTCATTTAATGTCAATAAATACTCAGAATGACTATTATTAAATCTTGATGAATTAAGTATTTCTGTATAATCTGCTTTTAATGCCGGTCCGACAGCAGGTGGAGTGCCCAATCCAGATTCAGTCTTTTCACCAAAAACTTCTTTACTTGTAACGATAAATATATTATCACTATTTTCATTGAACTTATCATAAGATATTTCATTATTCACCCAGGTTAAAATTATAATACAAACAGCCATTCCAACTGCAAGCCCAATAATATTTAATAGGGAATATCTTTTGTTATTTAACAAATATCTTATTGCTATTTTTAAATTATTAGTAAACATATCTACTCCTATTATCAAATATCAATAAACAATGATTGAAAATTGATTGTTATTTTCCACTTATAAAACTCACTCATATTTCAACGCTTTTACAGGATTTTGTGCTGTTACTTTTAATGCCTGATAACTAACAGTTAACAAGGCTATGATCACAGCTGTTGTTCCTGATATTATAAAAATTCCAAGCCCCATGTTTGTTCTGAATGCAAAATACTGTAACCATTTATCCATTGTAAAATATGCTAGTGGCCATGCTATAACATTTGATATTACAATCCATTTTGTAAATTCTTTTAATACCAAAAATATTATTCCTGTTGTTGAAGATCCCAGTACAATTCGAACTCCAAATTCCTTTACTCTACGTTCTGTTGAAAACAATGATAATCCGAATAATCCCATACATGCAATAATAATTGCAAGAACAGCAAACGCACTGAATATTGAAACCAACTGCTTTTCTGATTGATATACTTTGCCAAATTCTTCATCAAAAAAGGAATATTCAAAAGGGTAATCAGGTGCAAACTTATTAATGATATTTTTAATATATGATATTGTTTCAGGAATATTTTCAGAATTGACTTTTATAGAAATGTTGGCAAAATCCTTAACATCATAGAAAAGATATAAAGGCTCAATAGGATGATGAAGGGATTTAAAGTGAAAATCTTTCATTACTCCTACAACTTTACCGGATTTGTCATTCCAGTGCAAAAAAGTCTCATTTAAAGGATTTTCAAATTGTGCTGCTTTTGCAGCAGTTTCATTAATTAAGAATACACCATTATTATCAGAAGAAATATCTTTTGAAAAATTTCGCCCTTTAACAATTTCAATATCATATAAATCAATATAATTCTCATCAACTGTATTATAACTTATTGTAAAGTTGATATCCGGATTCATCCCTTTCCATTCAGCACCGGTAAAAGTATCGATATTATTTGGCAATCGTGCTGCTGTAGAAACTTCCAGTATATCGGGAGATCGTTTTAATTCTGATTTAACAGATTCAATTTGTTGGTATATGGCTTTTGATCTAACAGGCAAAACCACAACCTGTTCTTTATTATACCCCAGATCAGTGCTATATACAAAATCCATCTGCTTTCGGATTATTAATGTACAAATAATCAAAGAGATTGTAATCGTAAACTGAGTGATTACAAGTATATTTCGTAAAAATTGACCTTTTGAACTTCTTGTAAAATTACCTTTCAGTACAGTAATTGGTGCAAATCGGGATAAATTTAAGGCTGGATAAAAACCAGCAGATAGTCCTACAAAAATGGTAATGAATATTAATCCAGTAAGAAATATTGGATTTGAAAATGGATTAAAATCAATTTGTCTTCCACTCATTTGATTAAAAGTTGGAAGTATAAATTCTAACAGGATAACTGATATCGCCATAGATATAATAGTCAGAATAATTGATTCGCCAAAAAATTGATTGATCAGTTGTTTTCGGTGAGCTCCTGCAACTTTTCTTATACCTACTTCTTTTCCACGTTGACTTGCCCGGGCAGTAGCTAAATTTATATAATTGATGCACGCAATTATCAGAATTAATAATGCAATTGACCCAAATAGATAAACATACTTGATATCACCATTTGAACCAATTTCCTGTTTTAAATGTGAAAACAAATGGATTCGGCTTATTTTCTGCATAAAAAATATTGTGGGAATTGGTTGCGGAATTCCTTTCAAAGCTTCAGGAGGTAATGTATTTATTAAAAATGCATCAGCAATTTCAGAAAATTTATTTTCAAATATAATTGGATCTACACCTTCTTTTAATAAAAAATATGTATAACTGAAATTTCTGAACCAATGATTTATATCATTTCCTGTTGTTTGAAAATAAGTTTTATAAGGAATTATAAATTCCATTTTAATATGAGAGTTATCAGGAATATCCTTAAAAACACCGGCAACAGTAAAATCAGATTTATCAGCAACATTTATCATTTTTCCAATTGGATCTTCACCTTTGAAATACTTTTCTGACATTGTCTCAGAAATTAGAAGTGAAAAAGGATCCTGGAGTGCTGTTTTTGATTCTCCCCTTTTCGATGAAATTGTAAAGACATCAAAAATTTCCGGATCAGCCCAATAAATATTATTTTCAAGATAATGTTGTGTTTCATGGGACATCAAAACATTATCTTGTTTAATGAATCTCGAAGCGGATTCGACTTCAGGTACATCGTTCATTAGTTTTGGACCCAAAGGCGAAGGAGTACAGGTTCTACCTTCTCTGACAACTCTATAAATTCGATCAAAGTTTTCATTGTGATGATCAAAACTTAACTCATCAAATATCCAGAGAAAAATTAACAGGCAAGAAGTCATTCCGATAGCCAGACCTGTGATATTAATAAAAGAGTATCCTCTTTCTCTAATAATATTTCTAAATGCGATTTTAATGTAGTTTTTAAACACAGTTCTCCATAAGTTATTATACTCTTTTATGACAAAGAATATACCACTTTAACAAATCCAATATAATTAATTATTTAGAAAGAAAAGCAAGTGTAAGCAATGTGTATTATTTATACACTTATGAGTAAAAGTTATACAGTGAAATTTGTGGAAGTGTTTTTTGAATAATGGTGATCTTATAAAAATAGTTTAAACCACAGAGGCTGGATTTTCAACGTTCTCAGCGGTTAGTAAGTCCATCAATCTTGTTTTTTATATACTCTAACCCAATCAACATACATTGTCTGGGGAAAAATTGTTGTGCTATCGGGGAATTTAGCCCAGTTACCACCAACAGCTAAATTGAGCAGAATAAAAAATTCCTTATGAAATTCATCAAGATTTTTATCTGAAATATTAGTCCTGCAATATTCTTCACCATCAACATACCAGATAAATTCTTCTTTATTCCACTCTAATTCAAATATGTGGAAGTTTTCAGCAAATATTCCTTTTTCAAGTTTAAAAGAAGTAGCCCCCATACTTTTATGACCTAAATTATTATAATGAATATTTGCCTCCACCACAGCATTATCTTTGGATCCATATAGTTCCAGAATATCAATTTCACCGGATTTTGGCCAGGGAGTATCACCGCCATTTTCATCTATGTTTGCTCCTAACATCCAGAAAGCCGGCCAGATTCCCTGTCCATAGGGCAACTGGATTCGAGCAGCAATCCGTCCATATTTCCAGGTTTGTTTTCCTCCAGTATGTAATCGGGCAGAAGTGTATTGATTGTCAGCATGAACTTTACTTGTATGAATGGCCTTCAGCACCAGGTATCCATTTTCAACATAGGAGTTTTCCTTATGATCTACATATTGTTCCCATTCTCCGTTGTAGGGATCGGGCATAATCTGTCTTGTCCAGTTTTTCATGTTTAAATCTTCACCATCAAATTCATCAGCCCATAAAAGTTTCCACTCTTTACCAAGTGAGTAATTATCTTTATTTTTTGCCGGGTAGACTATATTTATTTTGCTTTTAGTCTCTTCCTTAATCGTCTCTTTTTTATTTTCAGCTGATAAGATAAAGTGTATTAAGATAAATATGGCTAGTATTATTTTTTTCATTTGGTTTTCTCCTGTGATAACTATTTGAAAAGAAATTTATAATATTCAGAAATCAATTTCAATGGTTATAACCTCATTTTGCAGATATTTATATTATAGATTCAATTTTTCAACAATTCTGACTGTAACTACTCAGGTGGGTATAATTTCTTTTTTCCCACGAAACACATTAAAAACACGAAAAAATCTTTTGTTATTATAGTAGCTTTCGTGTATTTCGAGGGAAATAATGTTCTTTAATGCTTTATATTTGAATTAATAACTATCTATTAAATCTATTCATACCTTAATACTTTTACCGGATTCTGTATCGCTGCTTTTATCGCCTGATATCCAACTGTTAATAATGCAATAATCAGGGCAACGACTCCAGATGCAATAAAAATATTTAAACTTAACTTCGTTCGGAATGCAAAAGACTGGAGCCACTTATCCATTGCAAAATAAGCAACAGGCCATGCTATAACGTTAGCAATCAAAACCCATTTTGCGAATTCCTGTGATAATAAAACAATAATACTTGAAACAGTCGCTCCTTGAACTTTTCTTACGCCAATTTCTTTTTTACGTTGTTCAGCAGTATAAGATGCCAGCCCGAATAATCCCAGGCATGAAATGAAAATTGCCAGAAATACAAAATATCCAAGAATTTTTCCCATTCTGATTTCATTTCTGTATGACATTTCAAAAACTTCATCAAAAAAGTGGTATTCAAAAGGAAATCCGGGTGAAAATTGTTTCCAGTTTTCCTCAATTTTTACTAAAGTTTCTTCAGTAGTGTTTGAATTAATTTTAATCATAACCTGCCTATAAAAATTCGGATAAATCATCATAAGAACTGGTTCATAATTATAGTTCAATGGCATTGAATTAAAATCTTTCACAATACCCACTATTGTCAAACTGGTCTCTTCATCAAGAATAAGTTGTTTTCCAACAGGATTATCATATCCAATCATTCTCGCTGCTGTTTCATTAATTATAGCATTTGTAGAATCTGAAGTAAATTGTTGTGCAAAACCTCGTCCCCGGACAATCTCCATATCCATCATATTGAAATAACCATAGTCAACAGAAGCAAATCCAAATGCTGCGCCACCCGGAGTTTCTTTTCCTTCCCACGTGATTCCTCGCATGATTGTATTAATATTGTTAGGCAATTCTGAAGTTTTTGTTACTCCTTGAATATCCGAATGTTTTTCAAGTTCACTCTTGAAAGCATCATAATTACCAATTAATTCTTCATTTAAATTCAGGTAAACTATATTTTCTTTATTAAACCCCAGATCTTTATTTTGTATATATTTTAATTGTGAATAGATAATACCAGTACTAATCATAAGAGTAATTGCCATAGTAAATTGGATAACAACCAGAACTTTTCTCAGACTTCCTTTTCTATTATTTCCAAAAGAACCTTTTAATACTTTTACAGGTTGGAACGAAGATAGAAATAGGGCGGGATAACTTCCGGCAAATAGTCCTGTAAAAATGGCAATCATAAATAAGCCACCAATCATTTTAATACTTGTGTAATCCAAAGTAAGAGTTTTCCCAGTAAGATTATTAAAACCTGACAGACAAATTTCAACCAGAATAAATGCAATTATTAATGATACAATAATATAAATTATTGATTCACCAAAAAACTGCAGAATGATTTGTGATCGGTTTGCACCGATAACTTTTCTTAAACCCACTTCTTTTGCTCTTTTTGCTGATCTTGCAGTTGAAAGATTCATAAAGTTGATGCAGGCTATTACAAGAATAAAAGAAGCAATTATTGTGAAGATAATAATATATCTCAATGCAGTAGGTTCACCTTCAATAGAATAAAGATAAATCTTAGATAAGGGTTGAGATTGAAAAGATAATTGTTCCTGTGGTAATCGTTCCTTTGCTAATGCATCTAATTTTTGATTAAAATTATCAACAGATGTCTTTTCCAAAAGTCTTACAAAAGTTGCATAAAAATGATTTCCCCAATCTTCTGTCTGAGTTGGATTTTCTGAATTTGAAAAAGGACAAAATATGTCAAATCTTATGCTACTGTTGTTGGGAATATTTTTGATTATACCGGTTACAATATATTCTTTTTGATTATCAACTGTAAGTATCTGACCAATTGGATCTGAGTCACCAAAATATTTTTGTGCAATCTCTTCTGTAATGATCATACTGTTTGGCTCAGCCAATGCTGTTTTGAAGTTACTTTTTACAAATTCAAAAGAGAATACATTAAAGAAAGATGAATCTGTCAGGCAGGCTCTTCGCTCACTAAATATTTTATCTTCATATTTTACCAAAATGGTATTTCGTTGAAATTTTGTTGCATATTGTACTTCAGCGAAGTTTTCCTGAAGTGTTTTTGCCAAAGGAAAAGGAGTTGATCGATTATAAGCAATTTCAGTACCCATCTGATACTTCTTATTTATCCGATGGATATTCTCTGCTTTTTTGTGAAATTTATCATAATTGAGTTCATCAAAAACCCAGAATAATATCAATATACACGCAGTCATTCCAATAGCCAGACCGGTAATATTAATAAAAGAATAACCTCTTTCTCTAATAATATTTCTGAATGTAATTTTTATATAATTTTTAAACATTATATCTCCAATTGAAAATCATTCGTTTCTTAATGCTTCCACAGGATTTTTTACAGCAGCTTTTATTGT
>JAOZSR010000092.1 GCA_029939575.1 Fidelibacterota bacterium | reverse complement strand
GATTCTTTCAGTCAAAAACCTGATTGTAAACATTCGTACCTCATTCAGAATGATAACAAATTTACTTTTTACGGAATTGTCATTGTTAACTAATCTTTAATATTATGTAATTCGTTTAAAACGCTAATATTTAATTATTTTTTTTAGTACGAACTGATTTCTTTGTAATTGTTTTAATCAAACCAGATTCTTTTAAATAGGCTTTATGCTCATTAACTGCCTTTAGTACTTCCTTATCATCTGGAATTTCTTTATCTAATTCCACCAGGGAATAGTCTAAAGGATTAATTAATTTTTCCAGTTCTGATTCATACTTTACTTTTTGATTCTTAAGAGATTTGATAACGTTAAGAATATTTTTCTTTTCGCTATAATATTCTTCCAACACCTGATCTCCGGCATTTTTTCTATAAGCAGCTAATCGTTTTTCAACAAAATTCAGATTATATTTGGTTTTTGAAATATCTCTGAGAGGCATACTTTTATCTGTTAATTCTGCTGTAATTAAGCCCAGATATTTTCCTCCATTACCACAAAGTGCTTTATAAGAATTATTAGTATAATTCAGGCTTCTGGAGAAGCGATATGTTCTGCCAAAACAAATAATATCCGGCTGGATTTCCAGTGGTCCTTCAATTCCAAATAAATTATTTTCATCTGTTGTATTTGTTGCTGCCAGTAACAGGATATAATCAGTTTTTGGCTCTATCATTTTTAGAACGGAGTTCAACGCTTCTGCAGGATCTGTGATTTTCACTCCGGGAATTGGTTTTTTGGGAATAGACGTTATACCAACAACACCAAATTTATTTGAGCCGGATTTAATTATTTTATAGGGTTTAAATACAAGTTCATCTTTATCCTGGTATTTGATATTAGCTGAAATAAAATCATAATCCGCCTGATCTTCTAATTTTTTAACAAAATCAATTCCAGCTGCAAAATCTTTATCACCAACATTATATACCTGATAGCCAACTTTGTTACTTATTTCAATCTGAAGTTCAGCTGTTGCTTTTTGGGCTTCAATCTGACTTTGATGAATTTCTGCTCGTTTAAAAAACATACATCCGGCATCAAGAATTATCAGATTTTTATACTCTTTTTTATAATTTGAAAGTAGGGTTGCTTTCCTGGCAAGACCGCCAAGCTTTTTATTTTTTCAACCACATGGATCAACTTCACCCTGGATAGCTCCGGTATATGCAATTGCAAAATTTTCTGTAGCAATTGTACAAGTGAAATTGATCAATATTCCAATTAATAAGAATGAAATTTTGAAAATATTCTTCATTAATACTCCATGATTATTTTGGGATTTCCCCGAAATTGTTTCAAGTCTGAACATCCGGTGCAACACATTGATATTTTTAAGCTTTCTTTATAAATTTTTATTGTTTCAGTTAGTCCTTCTACACCATTTTCTTTCCAAATTCTTAAAAATGATGCTGCCACTCCTCCAAGATCAGCTCCAAGTGCGATTGATTTTGAATATTTAAGACCAGTATCTATTCCCCCTGAAGCAATAATTTTCATCCCATCAACCTGATTTGCATATTTTAAGGAGGTCGCTGTTGGAATTCCCCATTCAAAAAATTCCGCGGCGATTTTTTTTCTCAAAGGATTAGTAATTCTTTTCCCTTCAATCTTGGCCCAGGATGTTCCTCCGGCACCAGCAACATCAATCCAATTAATCCCAATCTTTTTAACACGTTTAATAACATCAGCAGAAAGCCCAAAGCCAACTTCTTTGATAATAATCGGAAGTGGCATAATGTCATGCAACAATTCCAGAGCTTTACTAATTCCGCTAAAATTACTATCTCCCTCCGGTTGTAATAATTCCTGTAAAGGATTCAAATGTACTGCCAAAGCATCTGCGCCAATATTTTTCAAAATATTACTGAGTTTTTTACCTCTTAATACTCCCTGCAATTGAACTGCACCAATATTTGCGATAATTGGAATAGTTGGAGCGAGTTCTCTCACTATAGCATAATTTTTTATTACTGAACTATCTTCAAGTACAGGTCTGATGCTTCCCAGCCCCAAAGCAATTTTTTCTTTTTCAGCAACAACAGCCAGATCTTTGTTTAGTTTGTCTCCGTTACTTTCACCGCCGGACATGGATGTAATCAGCAAAGGTTGTGATATTGTATGATCCAGAAATTTTATAGATGTATCAATTTTATTAAAATTGATTTCTGGTAGTCCATTATGAATAAATCTATATTTTTCCAAACCTGTAAAAGTTTCCAGGTAATTAACATCATTATCTAAAATGCTAGATAAATGTTCTTTTTTCCGGTTTTTAATATTAACACTTTTCATTATATTTAAATTATCTAATTGGATTGAAAATTCAAAGAAACAATTAGTTAAAAAAAGGAAAAATATTGAAGCACCAAAAATTTTTAATATCTGAATATTTTAATGCAGCAGAACAATTTCTCCGTATCCATAATATTTCTCATGAAAAAAATTCAATTTTCCACGTATCAGAAATATTGAGATATTTTTCATTATTACCTTATGAAAATATTAGCAAAATTCTGCGCCTGAATTCAGATTTTAATAATTCTCCTTTCAGAATGCCAGGAGAAATTATAGAGGATTTTAATAAATATAATCTTGGTGGTACATGTTTTTCATTAACATTATACCTGAAAACTATTTTGGAATATTTTAATTATCAAAACTATATAGTTATGGCTGATATGAATTCCGGTAAAAATACTCACTGTGCGTTGATTTTGGTTTTTAATAATCAGCAATATCTGCTTGATCCTGGCTATCTTCTTCAGGAACCATTATTAATTTCAGATAAACCGGAAAAACTTATTACTCCCACAAACTCAATCTTACTTGATTATGATTTAGAAACAGAACGTCACTCTCTTTCAACAATTAAAAATGGGAATGTTGTATGGCGCTATTCATTTCAAAACCGGGCAACAGAGATGGAAACCTTTTTTATGCATTGGGAAAACTCATTTCACTGGATGACAATGCACGGTATTTGTATGTCAAAAAAAAACCAGGAAGGTTTTATTTATCTTCATAATAACTATTTGAAAAAAGAAGGCTCGGGAATCACTCATAAAGGAAAGTTTAAAGAAGAAATATCAGTTATCGCAGAACAATATTTTAATATTCCTGATCAGATAATCAGGAATGCACAAAAAGCCCTTTTAGAAAATCTGCATTATGATAAAGAACTTGGATATAAAGTCCCAAAATGGATAAAATAAATTAGGAAACGAGGAAAATGTGAAAGCAGAAAAAGCAAAGCCTGTAAAATATTTTATTGGTGCTCTCTTTACTTCTGAAGAAAATTTACAGGAAGCTATGAAAATGTTAGAGCAAAAATTCAGCAAAATTGATATGGAAAGTACAAATTTTCTGTTTGATGTTACAAATTATTATGATGAAGAAATGGGAACACCAATTTATCGAAAAATTTTTTCCTTCAACGAACTGATTTGTCCATCCTTTTTACCAGAAGCCAAATTAATTACAAATCAGGTTGAGGAAAAATTAAAAGTTGGGACAAAACGTAAGGTCAATCTTGATATCGGATATTTAGATTATGATAAAGTGGTTTTAGCCTCGGCAAAATATTGTTTAAATAAAGTTTATTTAAATAAAGGAATTTATGCTGACCTGGCACTACATTATCAAAAGGGAAAATATTTTCCATATCCCTGGGCTTTTATGGATTTCAAATCAGATCGATATTATGATTTTTTCTTCAAAATTAGGATGTGCTATAAAAAACAGGTTAAACTAATGTATTAGATGATCTTTTAAATATCTATTATCATATCATTTTCATGAAATAATTTAAATCAAATGGATTTTGATAAACATTCATCCACAAATTTTAAATCTATATACTTTAAACAAAAAAACCCCCGAAATCGGGGGTTTTTAAAAAAATATTTAAATTTTAAGACTATCCGCGCCAGAATTTGGAACATTGAAGTAATTTTTCTAAAGAAATTTTATCTTTATTATATTTTGTAATATCAGATTTTTTAATTTTAATATACAAGAAATTTGAATTACGCCCCCAATCCCGGCAGTTAAGGTTTATAGCCAACATTATATTTTCATTTTCTTTAACTGTTTTTAATGTATGACCATATTGCCCCAGAGCCTGAATAATTTTACTGACAGTTTCATTTAAAAGAGAATCCTGTTCTTCTTCGGTAAGTTCTACCTCTTTATTATAAAAGATATGAACACTTTCATCATCATCGGTAATAATTCGAATTTCAGGAAGTTCAGGGATTTCCGGAAGTTCAGGAATATCTAATTCTTTTACTTTTTCTTTTAATTTGGCTTCAAGTTCTTTTTTATCAATGATTTTTTCTTTTTCTTTAATTTCTATTTCAAATTGTTTCAATTTCTTTTCAGTTTTGCTCAATATTTTTTTCAAATCAGATTCTTTAATTTTTATCAAATCATTCCAGGATGAAGTTGTAGAGAACAGAAGAAGTCCAAAACCATCCAAATACATGCTTCGGGTCTTTCCGCTAAATCTATAATCATCAGTTTCAAGTACTGTGTCCAGAATATTTTCCATAATTTTAATATTTTTGGCTTCCTCGCCGTCTTTTAATTCTAAAAAATTAATCATTTTTGTTAGTTTAGATTTGGAAATCTTTTCTTTTCTATAATCTGCCAAATCAGCAACTGAAACACAAACCCTCAAGTGATCTGGAAGTCTTTTTTCTTTATTGTCTTCAATAATTTTAAAATCTGTGGTCAACCTGATGTTTACACATATTCTATCTGCCTGATCTAAGGATCTTACAGAACTGGCATAATCAGTAAAAAACTTAAGCAATAGTGATTTAGTCTCTTCAATTTTATTTTCTGCATTTTTAAGATATTGCTCTTCAGCATCATCAAGTTTCTTTTTAAGATTTTTATCATCATTTACATACATGCCTTTTTTAAGAACAGAAAATTGTTCCCAAACCGATTCCTTGCTGGAAAAAAAACCAATACTCTCCAAATCGAAGAGAACACCAAATCCATCAAGATAAATTCCACGTACTTTCTTACTTCCACTAAACCATATCGGGCTATCATATATTATTAATTTTGAAAGTACATTTTCCATTATTTCTATATCCTGATCAATTTTTACTCTATCTTTCTCCGTTGGAAAAGCATCTGCCGAATTTGTCAAGGACAGGCAAAAAAGTACAGTTAAAATGACGATTATATTTATTTTTTTTATTTTAAACATTTCATTCTCCTTGAATTTTTAATTATTACAATTAACAAATTTTTAATAGGTTGAATTTACAAAAACAACTATTATTTATTTTGATAATTCACATAACGAACCAAATCATTCATCGCTTTTTCAGTTTTATTAAAACGTTGTTCAGTATCTGAATAAATATGCTCTAAAGCATTCGTTACCAGTTTCATCTCTTTATTGCGATCTTTTTCAACACTATTATAATAATTATCTAAAAGAGCAACCGTCTGGATTCTGTCTTTTTCAGAATAATCAGTCAACATTTTAGTAACTAAGGCCAAATTCTCCATTTTTGCAGACTCTAATTCAGTTTTTGTTACATATAGATCAGTATCAACCCTGGAATTAAGGTTAAACAGTCCCATTTCCATTGAAAAATTACCATCCTGTATCTGGATTTTCATATTTGAAAGGGATAAAAATATCAGGATAAATCCAAAAGTATATGCTAATCCCCGTGCGAGTTTAATAGTCTTAAAAGTCTCAAAAAAGTCGCTAAACCAGGATTTTGAATTAGATGAAAAAGTCAGGTTTAAATCAGGGTCTTTATCTTCCCAGGCATTCAAAACATTTGAAGTTGTTTTAAAAGCTTTTAAATCTGCTTTACATGAATCACAATCTTCCAAATGTAATTCAAATTGTTTTTTATCTTCGTTGGATATTTCATCATAAATATAATCCATTAACATGATTTTATATTTTTCACATTTCATAAACCAAATCCTCCTTATCTAAATCCCATTTTTGTAAAATTTTACGCAATGAGTTTAAACCATAATACATACGGGATTTCACAGTATTTATAGGCTCCCGTAAAATTTCAGAGATTTCTGTAAATTTTAAGCCATGATATTCTTTCATCACAATTACTACTCTTTGATCTGAAGGAATATGCTGTAAAGCATCTTTCAAAAGATTGCTTAAATTCTCATTATATGATGTGTGCTCCGGTCGTAAATCCGGATCAATTAAGACTTGTTTTGGTCTCTTTGATGCAGACCCATCATCATCATGAAATTCATCAATAGAAACCATAGTTCGTTTCTTTTTCATTAATTCTGTCTTCGACTGATTTAATGCAATTTGAAACAACCAGGTTGAAAATTTGCTGTGGTCTTTTAACTTTGACAGACTTTTATAGGCTCTTATAAATGTCTGTTGCAAAATGTCTTTGGCAATATCTTCATCCCCAATATATCGGTAAATAAAATTGTAAATGGGTTTTTGCCAGCGCCATACAAGAGTATTGAATGCTGAGACATTTCCGGAAATAAACTTTTTTATTAAAATTTCATCTTTCATAACACCCTTTTGACTTTACTAGTTTTATAAAAGTTTTAGACTTTTTCATTTAATTAATAGTTTCAATAAATAAATCATAATTAGTGCCATCCTATAAAATTTAAATAAAAAATTTAATTACTTTTTGGTTACCTGAATTTATTAATAAAGCAGATCAAAGTAAAAATAATATATTGGCAATTCCATTCTGGATGAGGTACGAATGTTTACAATCAGGTTTTTGGCTGAAAGAATCTCCTACAATTATCGACGAGATTCTTCGTTGTTACGTTGCCTTAGACTGTGCCGGCTTTCGAAAGAAAGACAGCTTCGAACCTTTTTACGACTCCATCATATATTAATTTTAAAAAAAATTGTGAGAAAATCCATATTAAACATTAAATTCCTAAAAATTTTTACTTGCTATTTATTAATTATTTTCTTAATTAATTTAAGTACTATAATTAATAATTTTGATAAAATTGCAAGAAACAAATTTCTTGTAAAATATATTAAGGGAGGAATAATGAGTATTGAAACTGATATTAGAATTTTAGTTGTAGATGATGATAAAGATATTCTTGAAATATTACGTGTGTTTTTGGAAGAGAAAGAATATATCGTTGATACAGCAGATGGTTTTCAGACTGCAATTTCATTATTGAATAAAAACTCTTACGAAATAATGATTCTTGATAAAAACATGCCCGGGAAAGAGTATCCAAAAGAAGGTGGTCTGGAATTATTGAAATATATTAAAATGAACACGTTACAAACTGATGTAATAATGATTACCGGATATGCTTCAGTAGAATCTGCAATTGAAGCCATGAAACTTGGAGCTTTTGATTATATCCATAAACCTTTTTCAAAAGATAAATTATTGAATAAAATAGACAGGATTCTAGAGTATAAAAGTTTTATTGACCCTGAAGGAACAATTTTCACCTATAAAACATTGCATAACGAAATCTTAAGACTTGCTGAAACTTCTGAAGAAATGGATAATGAAGATGGTGAGGCAACATTAAAATCAATTGAGACTAAAATAGATTATTTTTTTCATATGCAAAAAGAATGGGAAAGGATTATTCTGGTTCAACGGGAATCATTATCAAATATTGCCAGCCTTAGCGAACAGGCACTGGATATAGTGAATGAAAATCCCGAGTTAAAGAAACTTTTAGAAAAAATAATTTCTGAAGCCAATAATAGGGTATAAATTTTCTGAATAACCTGATACGACAAATTACAAAGAAAATTTCTTTACAAAGACTTCCTTTATTGAGAATTTATAGAATTCTCATATTTCTAATTGTTTCTTTTTTTATTTTATTCCCAAACATTTTCCTCTTACCTAAGCAAATTAATAATTATCAAAATATAGATAACCTGATTCAGCCTGAATTTTCAGGAATGGAAAAAATCAACATAGATATTGATTCCTTGCTTATTTTGAATAATTCAAAAGAGCATGAATTGAAAATAATCCAATGGTATGTTTATCAGAATATTGATTATACATTCGATTGGGATTTATGGAAAAATGTAGATTATTGGCCAACAGCCGAAGAAACCTGGAAAAGGAAAAAAGAGGACTGTGATGGCCAGGCAATTTTGGCAGTTAGTATAATGCGTTCCCGTGGTTTCAAAAATGCCAGGGTCGCCGGAAATATTTTGCATGTTTGGGTTGAGGTTGACAGTACTGGTATTATGGGAGCAATGGAAGAAAAAAGTGTTACTAAAGAAGCAGGAAAGATAAAATTAAATTTCCCATCAACTACCTTAATATTGAAATCCTTTGCATTCATTATGGAAAATTTTCCTGCCTTTAGAATTTTATTTTTACTATTCACAATATTGGGACTTTGTTATATTCCTTTTGGGAGATGGCAGGATTTTCAAAAAAATGCTTTGTTTTTACTTTTGGGATTTATCTTTATTCGTGAATGGAGTATCGGTTGTAATAGTTACGACAAAATTAATATAAATTTTGATTTTTTAATTGGTTGGATTTTCCTAATAAGTTCATATTTATTTTCCATAGTTTCAATCAGAAGACATAATAGAAAAAATTGAGTGAATAACAAAAAAATTAAAAAAATGAATTTTTGATTTGACAAGCTAATAAAAAATCCGTTAATTTGGACTGATTTACAAAAAGGAGAGGATCATGAAACGTATTTTATTATTGTTTATATTTTTAGCATGTACATTTACAATGGCTTTTAGTGAAACTGCCAAAGTAGAAATACCTGATGCAGTTATTCAAAAAAACACGGATGGTAATTTGGAACTATTAGTTAAGTACAATGGTGAAATTTCCGGATTACAACTAGAAATGAATTACAATCCGTCACAAATAACACTTGGACAACCTGTAATGTCTAAAAAGAATCAAGAATTCCAGGTTAGCAGTAAAACTCAGGATGGAAAATATATTAGCCTGGTTTTTAGTTTATCAGGGAAAAAATTAGATTTTAGTTCCGGATATGTTTTTACTATTCCACTAAAACCACATACCGGTTTTGAAGGGAAAGTCAATATTGAAATCACAAAATTAATCCTTTCTGATCCATCAGGACGTGGAATTAACTTTGATAAAAAAATTGGGGAAATCAAAATTGCTGACGCAATACCAAAAGAATTTTACGTTAGCCCAAATTTTCCAAATCCCTTTAACCCGACAACTGTAATAAAGTACCAAATACCTAAAGCTACTGATGTTAGCGCAGTCATCTACAATTTAAAAGGTGAAGAAGTCCGAAATCTTGTTCAGGAATTCAAAAACCCTGGTTATTACCAAATTAAATGGGATGGAAAAAATAGTAAAGGTCAATTAGTTGCTTCCGGTGAATATCTTTTTACATTAAAAACTGTAGAAAATTCGCACACTGCAAAAATGACTTTTTTGAAATAATTTTCTGATAATACTTATTTTTAATAAAAAAGCCCCGATTTGGGGCTTTTTTAATTTAATCAGGATAATACAGAGGCAAATATGATAAAAAAAATAATTGATTTAAGAAGCGATACTGTAACAAAACCAAGCCCGGAAATGCGGGAACAAATGATATCTGCTGAAGTAGGAGATGATGTTTTTGAGGAAGATCCGAATATTAACTTATTACAAAAAAAAGTTGCCGGACTATTAGGTATGGAATCCGGACTTTATGTACCAAGTGGTACAATGTCTAACCAATTAGCAATAAAGACACATACTCAACCCGGCCAGGAAATTATTTGTGATAAAAATTGTCATATTTATAATTATGAAGGTGGCGGTATTTCATTTCTTTCAGGCTGCCAGGTTAATCCACTAATTGGTGAAAATGGCATAATCAAAGTTAAAGAAATTGAGGACGCAATCAGACCGGACGATATCCACGCACCTCCCACAAGTTTAATAGCATTGGAGAATACTCACAATCGGGCTGGTGGAAGAATTTTCCCCCTTGAAGAAATCAAAAAAATCCGGATTTTATCTATAAAAAGGAAAATTCCACTCCACCTTGATGGAGCAAGATTATTTAATGCATCAGTTGCAACCGGAATTCCAATTTCCGAATACGGAAAATATTTTGATTCAGTTAGTATTTGTTTTTCAAAAGGACTTGGTGCACCGGTTGGTTCTGTTTTAAGCGGAGGAAAAGAGTTCATAAAAAAAGCAAGGCATTATCGAAAAGTTTTTGGCGGAGGTATGCGTCAGGCGGGAATATTGGCCTCGGCCTGTTTATTTGCTCTTGAAAATAATGTAAAAAGGTTAAAAGAAGATCACGATAACGCGACTCTTTTAGCGCAGGAAATTAAAGATCTATCCGGTTTATACATTGACCTGAAACAAGTGGAAACTAATATATTAATGATATATGTGAGACATTCCAAATATACATCTAACTCTTTAGTTGAGAAGTTGCATGAAGAAGGAGTTGCTTCTCTGGCAATAGATAACCAACGTATTAGAGTTGTAACTCATCTTAATATATCCCGAGATGATATTATTCAAACTGCCAATATATTTAAAAAAATATTGGGATAACAATAGAATTTTTAAGCGTCAAGTAAAATAATTCCTTATGATAAGTGAAATAAAATCGATATCTTAACATCGATTTTAACCGTTCAGTATGTTTTAAAAATTTTTATCTAATTATTTGATAATTTTAACATAAAGACTAATAATAAATGGCCGTATATATAAAATATTTCCCGAAGAAATATAACCGAAAAGATTTTAAAAAAAATATAGAAGAGATAAAGAACTCGGGTTTTGAGGGTGTTCTGCTTCCCGCTTCAAGACCGGAAGATCAAACTGAATACAAAACTGAGTTATTTCCAATTTCCAGAATGATAGAAATTGCAAAAGAAAATGGATTGAAAACAGGTGTTATATTGAAATGTTTTCATTCTGCTAAAACCTGGGACAATCTATTATTTTCACCTCCTGTAGGAATTTCCGGTGTCTCGATGACTGCAAAATCCTGGTATCATCCTCTTTGTCCGAATAATCCTGTTAGTCTGAATCGCTATTCCAACCTGCTGAATAAAATGGTAAAAATCTCTAAACCGGACCTATTTTATCTCGAACATTTACGCTTCCCTTTTTTATGGCAAAAAGAAGATCTTGATATTCAGTCCCAGGCTCCACCCTTTTGCTATTGTCCCTTTTGTGTTACAGAATACGCTACTATAATTGGCGATATTGTAAGCCATTCATCCCAAATCCTCGAAACAATGCCGGAATGGCTTAGTTGGCGAACCTCAATAATCCTGGAACGATATTACCAGGCTAAAAAAACTCTTGCTCCAATTGCAAAAATTATTGTTGCCGTACCGCCTTTATCATTAATCGACTTACCATTTACAACTGGTCAGTTACCTTTGGCTTTTAGTGAGGAAGGCAGTCACGTCTCACCACTAATATATAATAATAAAATGAACAAAAACTATCTTTGGACTGAAGACCTTATGAATCAATATGATTTTGATATGCCAAGAAGTAGAATATCCCCAGCCTTTGATATTGGAAATAATGAAGAATTTCAGATTAACCGAAAATTAAATAAAAAATATGATGATATTTTTTTCTATAATTGGAATGATTACAAAAAATTTATTCGTCTATAAAATAATCAACTCTGATTAATCTCCAAATTCTCTACAACAGCCGCACCAATACTATCACCCCAAACATTTACCGCTGTTCTAAATCGATCAAGTAGCCAGTCTATTGTAAGAATCAGCCCAATTCCTTCAACAGGAAGATTTACAGCTTTTAAAACAATGACCATTGTAACTAATCCGGCCTGGGGAATGCCGGCAGCTCCAATTGCTGCTAAAGTAGCTGTACAAAAAATAATTATTTGCTCAACCGGTCCCAAAGATATTCCATAAACCTGGGCAATAAACATAGCTGCAACGGCTTCATAAAGTGCTGTTCCGTCCATATTAACTGTGGCTCCCAATGGCAAAACAAAACTAGCTGTGCGATTTGATATATTGTTTTTCTTTTCTACTCCTTCAATTGTCAGGGGCAATGTTGCGGAACTTGATGCAGTTGAAAAAGCGTTCAACACGGCTGTACTCATCCCGGAAAAAAACACCCAGGGATTTCTCCGGCTAAAAATATATAATATTAATGGAAGTGTAATTACACCATGAAAAAATAGTCCTGTTAAAACAGTCAAACAGTATTTTCCCAAGGCAAATAATTCAGGTAAAAATTGCTGAAAACCTCCAGCCTCACCGATTCGTGATGCGATCAGACCAAAAATTCCAAACGGAGCCACAAACATTATCCAATCTATTATTTTCATTAATCCGGTATTCAATGACTCAATCAAATCAATGGCGATTTTACCTTTTTGACCCAAAACCGATAGAGCGGCGCCAATTAACAAGGAAAAAAATATCAGAGGTAAAATTTCCATATTTGCCATTGCAGTAAAAATATTTTTAGGAATCAAGCCGGAATTTCCCTGTGCTTTATCACCAACTAAAACAGATTTAATAGTATCTCCAATATTACTACTTTTCCCGGTAATTCTTTTAACTGCCGGTAAAATAATTGATACAGATTTTCCTGTTAAATTTAATTCCGGCTCAGCAGATACCAATTGACCATTTTTATTAAAAAACGGTCTAACTCCCTCGGTACCAGTTTCCAAATATACAATACCCTGTTTATTTCGTGGTTGCCAAAATTTCACTTTAACAATATTTTCTGTAATTGATTCAATCTGACCTTCTACACCCTGATCATTTAAAATTACAAGATAATTTTCATTGTAAACTGTTCTTTCCCAATTCTTATCTTTTAAGTACAATGCCCTATTGTCAGGTCCTTTCAATTCATAATGGAAATCAGGGTGTTCCTCCCCTGGCTTAATCCCTTTCCCGGGTTGAATTAAATTTACAAGAATAAGTCCGACAAAAACCGAAAGACCGGTTGTTATCATATAATACAAAATTGTGCGTGAGCCAATTGCACCCAACTTTCTAATATCACCTAACCCTGTAATTCCCGATATCATAGAGCACATGACCAAAGGTACAACAATCATCATCAGACCATTTAAAAACATCTGTCCCAACAAAGAAAATTTCACTCCAAATTCAGGTAATAATCCGCCCACCAAAGCGCCAAGAACAATTGCAACAATGATTGATTTTAAGATCCAGGATTGCCCGTTTGCTGTAACATTATCAGTATTATTGCCAATCTTCTGTTCTTCCAAAATTGCTCTCCTCGTTAAATATTTTTATTATTGAAGCATACTAATATTATTTTGAAAATACAAAAGATTTTGGAGTGAATTGGCTATTTCAAATCAGATATTGATTTTCTCATTTATTAATGTAGGAATCGACT
>JAOZSR010000172.1 GCA_029939575.1 Fidelibacterota bacterium | reverse complement strand
AGTGATGCTATTTTTATGAGTCCGTCAGTATGGGCACAATTATATAATGTAACCAATGATGTTAAATATTTTAACTACCTGGAAAAGGAACTGAATGCTACAACGGATTATCTTTATGATGAAGATGAGAATCTTTATTTTCGCGATTCTAAATATTTTGAAAGACGTGAAAAAAATGGCGAAAAAGTATTTTGGGGCAGAGGAAATGGTTGGGTTCTTGGTGGATTGACAGAGATTATTGAGAATACAAAAGATCAGAAAGCATTTAACAAAAAATATGTAAGAATATTTCAGAAAATGTCCAAAAAAATTGCATCATTGCAAGATGAAAACGGATATTGGCATGCAAGTATGCTTGATCCTGAAAGTTATCCTGCACCAGAAACCAGTTGTACCGGATTTTTCTGTTATGGATTGACATGGGGCATTAACAATGGTTATCTTGATAGAGATAAGTTTTTACCAATTGTAGAAAAAGGATGGGGTGCTCTTGTAAAAGCTGTTCATCCAAATGGAAAACTCGGTTTTGTTCAACAAATTGGTGAAGACCCAAGAAAAACTAATTATCAACAGTCAGAAGTTTATGGAATTGGAGCCTTTTTGCTTACTGGTACTGAAATGATAAAATTATATAAGTAGTTATTTGAGAAATATAAAATGAAAAATGTTTGGATTATTATATTGATGTTCTTATCAATTATCAATTGTCAAAAACCATTAGAGATTGAGGTAATTGTAGAAAATCCAATTGCTGTTGATAGAATTCATGAAACTATTGAAATATCTGATTTTGAGATAGATGAAATTACTCCTGATTTACAAGTAATGAATGCAAAGGGTAATATTATTCCAAGCCAGAAAATTGATAGAGATGGAAATGGCGAAATGGATCAATTGATTTTTCAAACAGATTTGGCTGCAAATGAAACCCAAAAATTTAAATTGGTAATTGCAAAAAATACTACATTTAAATCTAAAACATTTGCTCTATTTGTTCCGGAACGAGAAAATGATTTTGCTTGGGAAAATGATAAAATTGCTTTTAGAATGTATAATAAAAGTCTTCAGATAAAAGAAAACGTCAATAATGGAGTTGATGTCTGGACAAAGAAAGTTTCCAATTTAATTTTAAATAAATGGTATAAAGGCAGAGATTATCATAGAGATCATGGTGAAGGATTAGATTTTTACCATGTAGGAAATTCCCGAGGTTGTGGTGGATTGGCAATTTTGCATAATGAAAAAATGTATGGTTTTGGCGGTTATGTTACATGGAAAATAATAACTAATGGACCGATCAGAACTACTTTTGAATTGACTTATGATTCAATAGAAATCAATGGTAATAAATATTCAGAAGTAAAGAGAGTTTCTATCGATGCTGGTTGGAATGTTAGCCGATATGAAAGTATGATTAAATGTGAGGAGGATATAAAATTAGCAATTGGTTTATCAATCCATGCAAATCAAGGTGAAGGTTCAGTAATTAATAATAAAGAAAAAGGATTTATCAGCTTTTGGGAACCTGCCACAAAAGGAAACGGAAATATTGGAACTGGAATTGTTTTGGAGAAAGAAAAGTTTCTTGAAGCTAAAGAAATAGAAAAACATCATTCATTAATTTCATTTTGTAAACCAGATGAAAAAATTGTTTATTATTCTGGTGCTGGCTGGGATAAAAGTAGTGATTTTTCCGATAAAGAATCATGGGATAAATATTTAGTGAATATAGCAGATAGAATCAATAATCCTGTAAAAATAAATATAAAAAAATAAAGGAGATATAATATGGAATTAAGATATGCCGCTGATCAAGTAAGATTTCAAAGAATGACAACCGATGAGATTCGTGAAAATTTTATGGTTGATTTGTTTACACCAGACGAAATAGCTATGGTATATTCAAATGTTGATAGAGCAATTGTTGGTTCTGCAGTACCAGTTTCAAAAAAACTTATATTAGCATCAGCAAAAGAGTTGGCTTCTGATTTTTTCTGTGAAAGAAGAGAAATGGGAGTTTTGAATACTGGTGCAAAAGGTTTTATAACAGTTGATGGAAAAAAATATGATATGGAAAATAGAGATGGTCTATATATTGGACTTGGAAGCAAAACCATTGAGTTCGAAAGTAAAGATTCTGAAAATCCTGCATATTTTTACCTATTGAGTTATCCGGCACACAAAAAATATCCAACAGCACATGCAAAAAAAGTAGATGCTGAAGTAACAGAACTTGGAACTCAAGCACAATGTAATAAAAGAAATATTTATAAATATATCCATCCCGAGGGAATAAAAAGTTGCCAACTTGTTATGGGTTTTACTGAATTGGCAGAAGGTAATGTCTGGAATACAATGCCGGCTCACACTCATGAACGTAGAATGGAAGTTTATATGTATTTTGATATTCCTCAGGATTCAGTCGTCTTTCATTTTATGGGAAAACCTGAAGAAACTCGTCATATTGTTCTAAAAAATCGACAGGCTGTGATTTCTCCAAGTTGGTCTATTCATAGTGGAGCAGGAACCAGTAATTATACTTTTATCTGGGGAATGGGTGGCGAAAATCAAGCCTTTGATGATATGGATCATATTGATATAAATGACCTTAAGTAATCAATTAAATTGAGAAAGCCTTCTAAATGTTCTTATGGCCTTTAGAATGGTTTTTCTTAAATAAAAATATAATTATTTCTAACTGGAGTAAAAATTATGATTTTAGATAAATTTAAATTAAATGGAAAAGTAGCAATTGTTACAGGTGCAGCACAAGGACTTGGACAAGGGATTGCAATTGGTTTGGCTGAAGCTGGTGCTGATGTGGCTCTAGTTGATATTCTCTCTACTGAAGAAACTGCTACAAAAATAAAAGCATTACGAAAAAAGGCTATTTCAATAAATGCGGATTTAATTTCAATTGATTCTGTACAACCAATTATTGATAAAACGATTGAAACCTTTGGACATATTGATATTCTTGTAAATAATGCAGGAATAATTCGACGTGCTCCAATTACAGATTATACAGAAAAAGATTGGGATGATGTTATAAACATTAATCAAAAAACACTCTTTTTTTTAACACAGGCTGTAGCAAAAGAAATGATAAAACAAGGAAATGGTGGCAAGGTTATTAATACCGCATCAATGCTTTCCTTTCAAGGTGGAATTTTGGTTCCTTCATATACTGCTTCAAAAAGTGCAGTAATGGGATTGACAAAATTAATGGCAAATGAGTTGGGACAATACAATATTAATGTAAATGCAATTGCTCCAGGATATATGGCTACCGAAAATACAAGACCATTACGGGAAGATCCTGTACGCAATAAAGCAATTTTGGATAGAATTCCGGCAGGAAGATGGGGAACACCGGATGATTTAAAAGGTATTGCGGTTTTTCTTGCTTCTGAAGCTTCGGGTTATATGCAGGGTTATACTGTTGCTGTTGATGGTGGCTGGTTATCTAGATAAATCATAATTATGTCAAAACCTGAATTCAAGTTTCAAGTTCAACTTTCGTATGTTAAAAAAACACTTCATTTGGTGTTAAAATAAATAAACAATTAACATAAAAGCACCTACATTTAGGTGCTTTTTTTGTGTACAAAATTATTTTGTACACGCT
>JAOZSR010000091.1 GCA_029939575.1 Fidelibacterota bacterium | reverse complement strand
GGATAAGCACCTAATAAACAAAGAACTGAAAAATTATTATTTCCCGTATAGAAAATAGTGAAACTTTTTTTCTTTTCCCTGATTTTTAGATTTTTTTATTTAGGACAGATATGGTTTTTTACATACAATTATAAACTCTAAACCCTTATTCGATCCTAATAGTTGGTTTAAATTATTGCAGAAAAAATGTCACCAACCCTATTCACAAAATTTAAAGAATGCAATTATAAAAAAATTATCAGTTTCATAAAAAATAACTGCACAATAATACCCAAAAATATGGAAGAACATTTACAGCTGATTTTAAATTCAATCGCACTACACGACAAACTGCTATCACATTTAAATAATTTGGTAGATAATTTAAATTGAGCACTATAATACTTTTTTACCATGGTAAATTATTAAAATCAACATTACCACCGGAAAGAATTATTCCAATCTTTTTACCATAAAATTTTTGAGGTTTTTTTAATATCGCACCAAGACAAATTGCAGACGAGGGTTCGACAATTATTTTCATTCTTTCCCAAATACATCTCATAGCCAAAACTATTTCCGATTCGGAAACAGTAATAATTTCACTAACATTTTTCTTTATTATCGGAAAAGTTAACGATCCAAGCGATGTTCTCAGTCCGTCAGCGATAGTGTTTGAATTTTTTGCCGGTACAAAACTCCCTGATTTTAATGACAAATATGCATCATTTGCCAATTCAGGTTCTACTCCAATAACCTGAGTTTTTGGAGATTTTGCAGCCACAGCCAGAGATGTGCCGCTTAATAATCCACCTCCACCAACAGGAGTAATAATATAATCAAAACCGGACTGGGTATTTAGAAATTCCAGTGCGCAACTACCCTGACCGGCAATTATCTTCGGATCATTGAAAGGATGAATGAAAACAGCACCAGTCTCCTGAATCACCTTTTCCAAACCCTGCTCCCTAGCTTCTAAGTTGGGAGCGCAAAAGGTGATTTTGGCTCCATACTCCTGCACTGCTTTTATTTTAATTTCTGATGAGTTTTCCGGCATAACAACATAGGCTTTGGTTTTACGCCATTTTGCAGCTAATGCCAAAGCAGCGGCGTGGTTACCCGAAGAATGAGTTGCAACACCATTTTTAATTTCCTCATCATCTAATGAAAACAAAGCATTTGTCGCTCCACGAATTTTAAAAGCTCCGCTTTTTTGAAAATTTTCACATTTAAAAAAAAGATTGGCTTTGCAAATTTGATCAATTGTCCCGGATGTCAATATTGGAGTGTTATGAATGAAGGGAATAATAATTTTATGTGCCCGTAAAATATGTTCTATTGTTATGTTATTCAAAATTATTTAAAGTTTTTTTGATCCTGATTAATTAATATTTTAAAAGTTGTACCTTTATCCTTTATGATTTCTAATTTTCCCTTTAATTGTTTTTCGACCAGCATACTAATTAAATGAAGGCCCATGGATGTATTATTATTTATATCAAAATCATCTGGAATTCCTACACCATTATCCGAAATAATCAACTCAATTTGATTATTTTCCAACTCCTGAAGAGAAATTTTTATTTGCCAGTCATCTCCCGGTTGCGGGAATGCATATTTCATTGCGTTTGTAATAATCTCATTTATGATTAATCCAAGGGGAGTACTGATTTCCAGATCAGAATAAACATTTTTTAATTCAAATATCAGACGAATATCTATTTGCTCACTTTTATAGGAATGAAAAACACTGGTAATAAGAGTCTTTACGTACATAGCGAAATTCACTTGCTTTGATGAGGTATGTCTAAAGATATGTTCGTGAACAAGCGCCATACTACGAATCCTGTGTTGGCTGTCTTTTAGGATCGATTTAATTCTTCTATCATTACTTTTCTTTAATTGAAGATTCAGAAGGCTGGATATCACCTGCATATTATTTTTTACCCGATGATGTATTTCTTGTAAATAGTAATCTTGTAGTTCATTAGCGGATTTTAGTTTTTCTTCAATTTTTTTCCTTTCCTTTATTTCATCTTGCAAAATTTTATTTTGTCTTCTAATAAGTTGCGTGCGTTCTACTACCTTTTCTTCCATGTTAGCATAAAGATTCATGTATTTGGCAATTGATTTGGACTCATTTTCTTTTACCAAAAACAACTCATTTTTAAGCTGCCTTAATTTCGCTTGAAGTTTTAAATTCTCATGCTTTAATATTTTATTAGATGACAAATCTGTCATGAAGTATATAGCCCCTGAGATTTTAATTTTTCTAATTCCGCATCAAAATCTTCACTCATGACTTCTAATGAATGCTTATAAATCCCAAGATCATCAATGGATTTAATAAATTTTTTATCATTATCACAAACAATGTCACTAAAACCAATATTATTTTGGTTACAATAGTACTCACTAAGATACAATGTATTGATCATCTGCTGATGTTCTTTTGCACATTTTTCAATATGATGATGACAGCCTATTGCTACAATCAAATTTTCAGGAAACTTCCATTTTTTTGCAAGAGCCTCTCCGATATCGGAATGAGTAAATCCCAAAATTTCTTTTTCAACATCACACAGATTTTTTTCTTTTTTATTATATTCAATCAAAATTTGTTCAAATTCTTTTGGCAAAAACTGGTCAATGACTATTATACCAATATTACGAATTAATCCTGCTGTATAAATATCATCTCCGGATTTCATAAATTCACGTCTATATATCATTTTGGATAATATTGCTCCGGCAAGACTATTTTCCCATATTGAAGATCGGGAATAACCAAGAATATTACTATCATTCAAAAAAACACTACAGACTTTTTGAGTAATGGCTATTTCTCTAATTGCAGTGAAGCCAATCCACATTATCGCTTCTTTAATTTCTGAAAATTTAACTCTCGACGCATAATAGGCTGAATTTGCCAGTTTTAATACCTTATTAGTTAAGGGAGGATCAACCATGATTGTATCCTCAAGGTCTTTTGCTGAAGTTTCAGGATCATCAATAATACTAAAAATCCTAGAAATAATTGTTTTTATTGAGGCTATTTCCGAGTTATTTACTTTTTCAATCAGGTCATGAAAATTTTTTTCATTCATTTATTTATTCCAACTTTTAATGATTATAATTGCATCGTATTTTTCTAATCAAATGTAGAAAAACTATAAGGATTACTGGGTAGTATAAATATAGTAAAATTTGCTGATTGTGTAAAGCCCAATTTCGGAAAAAAATAAAAAAACTATCAAAGATTATTAAAATATTTCCTGTTTAATCCACTATAATTTTAATATATTCATATAATGAAACCTATTATGAACATTAAGAAAAAGATTTTTTATTTGAGTGGATTTTGGATTGGCTCAAGATATATTTACCGAGAACTCATTTTTCCTTTCCTGTTTTCTATTAGCGTTGTAACCTTTATTTTACTGGTTAATTATTTAATTAAAGCAGTTGACAGGTTGTTGGGAAAAGGCTTGTCTTTTAGCATTATTATTGAGTTTATCTACCTTAATCTGGCCTGGATTGTGGCGATGTCAATTCCAATGTCTGTTCTTGTAGCATGTATTATGGCTTACGGAAGAATGTCTGAGGACAACGAGATAACAGCCTTAAGATCCAGCGGTATTAGTTTTATTTCCATTTTGAGCCCCGGGATAATGTTCGGGCTGGTTATAACTTTGTTTAGTTTGTATTTTCAAAATAATGTTTTACCGGATTTTAATCACAGATCCAGATTATTATCCGGTGATATCTACAGAAAACGACCTGATTTAAACCTTGAGCCGGGATTTTTTATGGATGACTTGCCAAATTATTCAATTTATACTAAAAAAAAGGTCGGTGAGCGACTTGAAGATGTAGTGATTTTCAGTAAAAATTCCGCCAAAACTCAAACGACAATTTATGCTGATAGTGGAAGATTGAATATTATTGGTGATAAAATAAGATTCACCCTTTTTACCGGAGAAATTCATGAATTAACTGTAGATAAAATGGAAGAGTACAGTAAGCTAAATTTTGAGCGTCACGTGATTACAATCCCAGTTGATGATATGCTTTTAAAACGTCGTGATAACTCACGTCGGGGTGATCGCGAGATGAACATTAAAATGATGCGACAAAAACAGGCAAAATACACTAAAGAAAAGAATAAAGTTCAATTAAAAATACTGAAGTTAGCGGAAAAACAATTTCCAAATCAGAATATCCCCAATGATCATAAAAAAATAAAAAAACTTATTGAAAATAAAATTACAACTATGAGCAATGATACCAGTATCAATAAAACAAAGGAAATAAGAAAATTAAAAGCACTACAAAACAGGATAAAAGGCGAATCAAACCTCTTATTAAGTTACCAAAAGCAGGTAAACAAATACGGAGTTGAAATTCAAAAAAAACTGGCAATGCCTTTTGCTTGTTTAATTTTTGTGCTAATTGGCGCTCCACTTGGAGTAATGAACCGTCGTGGTGGCGTAACTACGGCAGCGGTTTATAGTATCCTGTTTTTCCTAATCTATTATGTTTTCCTGGTTGGTGGAGAAGAACTTGGTAATATGGCAATAATTTCACCATTTTGGGCAATGTGGACGTCAAATATTATTTTATTTTTTATTGGATTGTATTTAATTTATGTTGCTACCTGGGAGCAAAAACCGTTTTCCGGAATAATGCAAAAAGTGAAAAAAATTAAAAAACGAAAGAAGGGCTTATGATTCCCGTTGACTTTATTGAAAAGAAAAAGAATGGATTAGAACATTCCAAAGAAGAAATCCATGAATTTATAACAAAGTATGTTGAAGAAAAAATTCCTGATTATCAAATGGCCGCCTGGCTGATGGCAGTTAATTTTCAGGGCATGACCGATAATGAGACAATGGCCTTAGTAGAAACTATGCTGAATTCCGGGGAGACTATGGACCTTTCAGGTATAGATAAATTCAAAGTTGATAAACACAGCACCGGTGGTGTTGGTGATAAGGTTTCTTTAATTCTTGCTCCCCTTGCAAATGCAGCCGGTTGTATTGTACCGATGATTTCCGGAAGAGGATTAGGTCATTCCGGCGGAACTTTGGATAAACTGGAAAGTATTCCCGGATTTAATGTAAAACTTACTAAAAATGAATTTGTCAATCTGGTGACGAAATATGGAATGGCAATGGGCGGGCAAACAAAAAAAATTGTACCGGCTGACAGAAAAATGTATGCTCTACGTGATGTTACAGGAACAGTTAAGTCAATACCATTAATCTGTGGAAGTATTTTGAGCAAAAAAATCGCCGAAGGAATAGATGGTTTGATTTTGGACGTTAAAACCGGTAACGGGGCTTTTCTCAAAGAATATAATAACAGTCAAAAATTAGCCAAACAGTTAAAGACCGTGGGCGAACATTTTGGTCTGAAAGTAAAAGCAGTTATTACAGATATGAACCAGCCTCTCGGAAAAAGTGTTGGAAATTGGCTGGAAGTTGTTGAATGTATCGATGTACTAAAGGGTAAAGGTCCGGATGATCTGAAAGAAATAACTCTTCATTTGACTGCCTGGATGGTAACTCTATCAGGTGCAAAAAAGAATTTTGAAGAATCTCTGGAATTATTACGAAAAAAACTTGATTCCGGTGAAGCTTATGAAAAATTCCTGGAAATGGTAAGAATACAGGGAGGAGACCTCAAAGTAATTGAAAATCCGACTAAATATAAAAAAGCAGCGGTTATTAAACCGGTAAAACTAAAACAAACAGGCTTTTTAAAAACTATTGATAATACTGCTATTGGAATGATTTCTCTTGGGCTTGGCGCAGGACGACAGACTATTAATGATATTATTATTCCGGAAGTTGGTCTGGTGATGAATAAAAGAATTGGTGATTCTGTTAAAAATGGTGATATATTATGTGAAATTCATGCTCAAAGTGAATCGGATTTTGTAATTGCTGAAAAAGCGATTTTAAAGGCCATTACTATTTCGGAAAACAAAGTGTCTCCACCACCACTTTTTTATGAGACTTTCTGAGGTTCACTCAGTCAAATCCAAATAGGCATATTTATATGATGAATGGATTTTATCGGATTAAAACCATTTTATGATGCAAAATTTGATTTTGTGTTTCTAACAAACAAAAATAAATACCCGATGAAACTGCCAGGCTTTCATTATTCCTGCCATCCCAATCTATATAGTGTTTTCCTGATTCCAATTTTTTATTAATAAGAACCCGGATTTCCTCTCCACCAAGATTATAAATTGATAATTTTATATTAGATTCAATGTTTAAGGCAAAACAGATTTGCGTTATCGGATTAAAAGGATTTGGAAAATTAGTTAAATCAAATTTATTTGGAATTTCAACCTCATTTTGAATATCTAAATAAATATTTTTACTCAATGGTGTTGGATTTTCAAAATATACCCAGGAATCAAAGTTTTCATTTTTTCTTCCAAAAGAAATATCAGACGATTGAAGTCCAAAAGTGATTGAGTCCAGCACTGAAAATCCATCAGGATGGATAAGAGCTAAAAATTCCCCACTTGCTGATAATTTAAAATTTGTATGCAAATCACCCTGCTCCTGATCTTCATCTGCCCAAATGAGAATATATTCTCCCGGTTCAATTTTGACATTTTTTTGTGGAAATTTCCATTTTGTAAGGTTTTCAGGATTGTCAGATAAATAATAATTATCCAAAATAATTTGAGCATTTGTAGGATTAAAAAGTTCTATCCAGTCATCATTTTCACCATTTTCATCAACAATATTATTATCGTTTTTTGCTAACAACTCATTTATAACAATACGTTGGGAATTAATTTTTGATGGAATTACTATCCGAGGGTTGTCATGTGGAAATTTTACTGCCTTATGGTTTTCATCTTTTATATAGACATAATAAAGAAGTGTTTCAGCTGTAGATGGTATCGGTATTTTACAGGAATAACGGTCATTTTCTTCAACTTTTAAAGTATTTGCATAATTTTTTTTCTCAAAAAATACAATTTCCATTTCTGACTCATCAGTCCAGTATTTTACATAGAGTGAATCAAAATTACCTGGACTAAATGCAGAAATTAAAATTTCAACAGAATCGCCCTGAACTGGATGCTTTGGAAAATGATCAGCATAATACAAAATTGGTCTGGCGTCAAGATATTCAAGTTTTGAAGGCAAAGATAAATTTTTCCTGAGAATAAATTCCTTTATCCCGGTTTTTACATGTTGGTTTTGATATCCGGAAATAGAATATGAATCATGAAAATCATCAACAGAAAAACCATAATCCAAAGTCCGGTAAGTATCAGCTTCAGCAAAGGGAGTGATCATTGTTTTAATCTGGTCTATTTCCGGTTCAAGATTCGCTAGGTTAATAATATTTTCCTTAATAAATTCAAGAAAGTGAGTGTATAAATTTCGTAATTCCGGACAATGCATAATTCTTTCTGCCAATGGCCTGGAACCATATTCTCCATTAATTATTTCAAATTCATAAGGATTTATAGAGGTCCAGTCAACTTCGAACCAATCAATTCCCAGGCAATTGTCATAATCATAGGGAATTAAATTAAAGAGGTCTGTATCCGGATCATGATAGAGATAGTAATTATTTTTCAAAAACCAGTAATCATCCCAACTGCCGATTAAAACATTTACTGCAAAGTATTTCAAAACTCCGGGGATATTGATAACTGATGAAAGAGAATCATAAAATTCTTCATCTGATGTATTATTAATAATGTCAATTAATTTTGCTAATTTTGAATAGTCATCCTCATCACGATTGGTTTTCAGATCGTATGTTCTCCTGTCTCCGTTTTCTTCTTTATAAAGATTCGGGTCGGCACCCTTGTAAACCAGATCAGCTGGCCAGAGACATTTCCAGAGATTCCCGGAATCATTTATATAATGTTTAGCCAGAAATTCTTCGTCAATATGCTCAATTGAAATATATAATCCGTAATATTCATTATTAATATAAAGAGCCGCATGGGAAGCACTACTTGCAGTAACACCCATTTTTTCATAAATATCCCAACAAATTTTTGATCTTATTATGGAAGGATCATTGTGCTCTCCATTAATATTTAATTTTTCTACACCAAAAAATTTTCGCCCGGGTTTAAAAGTGTTAAATGAAATCTTAAAAGATTTTTTTTGTGAATTACGGGAAGTATTTCCCCTTAAACGAAATCCAACGCTATCCATAGAATTGTTAATAACCGCGTTTTGAAAATGAAAATCTGCAATATATTCAACATCACTTTGGGGATTATCAAAAATCATCTCGAGGTCTTCCGGATCAATAGTAATATTTATAATAGCAACTTCTGAATCATTATAAAGCATTTGAAGATCAGTATTTCCGGCAGAAGATTGTTCGCTGGAATACAATATACCCAACATTATCCAAAAATTAATAACAAGGAAAGTAGTCAGTGTTTTTACATCTAATTTATTTTTATTGGTTGTGAATTTCTTCATTTTTTTAATTCTTTTCTTTTTAATCTTGATTGGATGGAATTACTTGTCAATTCTCTTATTGCATCTTTGGCAATCCACTTAGCGCTTTTATAATCCATTTTAACAATTTCATTAGCTAAATTTAGCATCTCATGGTTCAGATTAAGATTACGTTTTCCAATTTGACGTAATGCCCAGTTTACTGCCTTTTTCACCATATTACGATTATCATTGGCTTTAGCTTTTATTAGTGGAAAAAATTGTGCGAATTTTTCATCCGCTGCTGTTTTATCACTCACAGCAAGCCTGGCTATTATTACAAATCCTGTCCTGCGAACAAATTCTTCGTCTTTATTACAATATTCAATTGCCTTTTCATAGGCAAATTCTAATTTCTCAAATAAATTCATCACGCATTGGTCGCATATTTCCCAATATGTGAATTCTTTTACCCATTGGTCAACCAGTTTTCCATCGGTTTTTTTTGGATCCGCAATCATGCTGGCCAAAATCCTGGTTTCTCGGGTATTTTTTTGCCATAATTGAAGGGCTAATTCATGATCAGTTTTGATTTCACTTGCCATTTTCCTTAGAATCGGAATTTTGATACCATAAGTTTTTTCCGGAGTAATCAAAAATTTTGTCATTCCTTTTACAGCTTCAGCATCTGAAATCTTGTTAAATCTTGCTATAATCTCATTGAATGTCATATTATTTTCATAAATTTATGGTTGATATTTTTCAGGTTATCTAAAAAACTGTCAATATTCAGAGAAAATTAATGAAGTTAGATATTCTAAACTAATGGTATTTTTTCTGACAATTCAGTGTATAAGTAAGAAATGAAATATTATACTACTAAATAACAATAAAAACAATGACCTGAAAAATTTGAATTAACTCAAAATGAGTTGTTATCTTATAAAAATTTTTTTTAATTTCTAATAATATTTTGTATTAAAACAAATTAACACGGAAGGATGTATATTATGTCAAAAAAACAGAATTAGTTGCGTATTGCGGACTTTATTGTGGATCTTGTAAAAAATATAAAAAAGGAAAATATCCCGGATGTTCTGGAAATACTAAGGCAACCTGGTGTCAAATCCGAACCTGTTGTATGAAAAATAAGTATAAGAGTTGTGCAGATTGTATGGAATATAAAGATGTAATGGATTGTAAAAAATTCAATACTTTTATTGGGAAAGTATTTTCTGTAATATTTAGATCTAATCGTGAAGGAAGTATTAAGTATTTCAAAGAAAAGGGATATGATAATTTTGCAGCTAAAATGGATAAAAGCAGAAGAATGAGTATCGGAAAATAAAAATCGGAGAATTATATGGAGTGTAAGAAAGAGTTAAATTTAAATTCCTGTAATTGCAGCTATGAACCCTGCTCAAGAAAAGGCATTTGCTGTGATTGTTTGAAGTATCATCTTGTTGCCAGGGAATTACCGGCATGTTGTTTTCCCGATAATATTGAAAGAACTTATAATCGTTCTTTTGAAAAATTTGCAGAGTTAGTTAGAAAAGGTAAAATTTAAGTATATAGGTATACAAAAAAAGCCCTTTGCTAAAAGGGCTTTTTTGTATTTTCGGGGAATTTAATTTTTTAATGTTTTTAGTTTTTCATTTAACATTTCATCAAACAATTGGTCCAGATGTTGTCTCTTTACTTTCCATTGTCCGCCAATTTTTAAGGCCGGCAACTTTCCTCTTTGAAGCAACTTATAAATAGTCTGTTCCTTCATGTTTAAATATTGGGCTGTTTCTCTAATTCCCATTATTTCTGTAATCATTGGAACCTCCCTGTCCATTTATTTATCTTTTTTCAAAAATCCTTATTATTATTTCGTCAAGTTTTACTTATTCTCTTATTTTATTGAAATAAAGAGAGTACAACTTGTGGTCCTGAATTAGCCTGGGTCAAGGCTGATACTGCTGTCTGCTGCAATATCTGGAGTTTGACCATTTCCATCTGTTCAGAAGCAAAATCCGCATCTTCTATGTTACTACGCACTGATTCTGTGTTAGTTACCTGAACAGATAATGACTGTTCTTTAGAACTTAAACGTACTTTATATTCACCAATATTTTGAATATATGATGATAATGTATCAATTGATGTGATAACAGTGTTTATAGCAGCTGAGGCACTGGTAGCATTGGAAATATCAATATTATTTATAGATAATGCTGCAGAATCTGAATCCTGGAGTGAGATTGCCAGTTTATCACCACTGCCTTCACCGGTTTGAAAACTACCGGAATATCCACCATCAACCAAACAATCATCATTAAAAGTTGTATCATTTACAATATCATCAATTTCATCAATTAATGCTCCTACCTGGTTGTTCAACGCGCTACGTTGAGATCCATTTAAAGAGTAATCAGCAGCCTGAGTTGCTTTTTCCTTAATTGTTTGCAGAATATTCATGACTTCCTGGTATCCGCCTTCGGCAATATTAAGAATATTTTTAGCACCATTTACATTTGACAAAGCAATTTCGAGCCCGCGTTTCCGTCTTTCAAGACTTCTGGATAAATGATATCCGGCCGGATCTTCGGAAGAGGAATTAATTCTCTTACCGGTTGCCAATCTCATTTGATGTTTTCCAATTTTGTCATTTATTTTGAAAAGTGATGCTCTGGCTTGCATTGCCTGGATGTTAGATTGAATTCTCATTAAGTCACTCATTTGGAACCTCCTTGTTTAGTGTGTAAAATCCTTTTTACACTCTTTGTTAATTTTGTTTCAATTTTCAATCATTCTCAATTCTCACCAATAATATCGAACACTTTTAAATAAACTTTAGCAATTTTTAGTAAAATATATCAAAAAAGAATAAAATACACCAAAACCAACACTAATTAATACCTGATAATCAATTATAACGGAGCCTGACAAATTAACTATTTAAATACTATCAGAATAAAATAAAGAGTCAGGACAACCTTGCAGAAACAAATTGAATGTTATAGATTTTAACCTGTTAAACAGAAAGGATATTTATGGAATATAAAGATGAAGTAGCACTTGTAAAATCATTAACAAAAATACGAAAAACAATTTTTACCGAATTGGAAAAAGTAATAATTGGGCAAAAAGAAATTATTGATCAGTTATTTATCGCCCAACTTTGTTCCGGTCACTGCTTACTTATTGGAGTACCCGGATTAGCCAAAACTATGATGATAAAATCGATGTCAGAAATCATGGCTCTCGAGTTTAAACGCATACAATTTACGCCGGATTTAATGCCATCAGACATTACCGGAACGGAAATTATCGAAGAGGATAGAACTACCGGTAAAAGATCTTTTCATTTTATCAAAGGGCCAATTTTTGGAAACATTATTTTGGCTGACGAAATTAACAGAACTCCACCGAAAACACAGTCAGCATTACTTGAAGCCATGCAGGAACACAAAATTACAGCAGCAGGGAAAGACTATATTTTAAAAGAACCATTTTTTGTCCTGGCCACCCAAAATCCTATCGAACAGGAAGGAACCTATCCTCTACCGGAAGCTCAGTTGGACAGGTTTATGTTTAGTCTAAAGGTAGAATATCCAAGTTTTCAGGAAGAAATGAATATAGTCAAAGCGACAACATCTGATATTGATGAAAAATTAAAAAAAATTATTTCGCAGCAGGAAATTCTGAATTTTCAAAAATTAATCAAACGAGTGCCTGTTTCTGATAATGTGACTGAATTTGCCGTTAAACTGGTAACTGCCACACGCCCAAAGAATGAAAATTCTCCTGATTTTATTAAAAAATGGGTAGAGTGGGGTGCCGGCCCCCGTGCATCTCAATATTTAATTCTGGGAGCCAAAGCAAATGCTGTGATTAATGGGAAACCGACTCCTGAAAAAGCAGATATTATTAAAATGGCAAAACCAGTATTAAGGCACAGAATTCTTACCACTTTTAATGCTGAAGCAGAAGGCATTGATACCGATTTTATTACTGAAAAACTTATTGATTATGTTAAATAGAAAAATCTTTAAATGAGTTCAGATCAAATAAAAGAAAAGAGAAAATATCTTGATCCGGCTGTAATTTCCAGATTAGACAATATGCAGCTCAGAGCCAGACTAATGGTTGAAGGATTCATAATCGGGCTGCATAAAAGTCCATATCATGGATTTTCAGTTGAATTTGCCGAACACAGACCCTACATGCAGGGTGATGAAATCCGGCATGTAGACTGGAAATTATATGGCAAAACTGACCGCTTTTATATCAAACAATACGAAGAAGAAACAAATTTAAAATCCTATATTCTTCTTGATAAAAGTGGATCAATGGGATATAAATCAGGAGATGTTTCTAAGTTGGAATATGGAAGTTACCTGGCATCTGCACTTGGTTACCTTATGCTCAAGCAACAAGACGCAATAAGTCTTGCGACTTTTGATTCCAAAATCCAATCCTTTCTGCCACCATTGGCAAAAAAAAGTCACTTAAATTTGTTACTTTCAGAATTAGACAAAATATCACCCGGCAAACAAACAAACATCTCACCCATTCTACATGAATTTGCAGAAAAAATTAAAAAACGCGGGTTAATTATAATCATATCAGATTTTCTTGATGATGAAGCAAATATTTTGAATGGATTAAAGCATTTTCGTCATAATGGACATGAAGTGATTCTTTTTCATATTTTAGATCAGCAGGAAGTCGAGTTTTCCTTCAATTCTCAAACCAGATTTTTGGATATGGAGAATAAAAATATTATGATTACTGAGCCTTATCATATCCGTGATGCTTATAGGGAAACCATTAAACAGTATATAGAAAATCTAAAATATCAGTGTCGAAATAATCAAATAGATTATGTTTTAATGACCACTAACCAGTCACTTGATATTGCTTTAACAGAATATCTAAATAAACGCACCAGAATAAAATAAAAGTGTATATATTATTTAAGATTTTTTTTAACAATGTTTTGATTTCAATGTCCTTCCCCGTGAACCATTTTAAGGGCATGGGGAATTATTTCGACAATAAGTTTTGTACAAAAAACTGCTCCCTTAACAGATCCAGGTATATTGATTATCAAGGTATTTCCTTTTACTCCGGCAACTGCTCTGGATAATAATGCATGTTTTGTTTGTTTTAGAGATTCATTACCTAAAAAATCAGAAATTCCGGGAATAAGTTTATCACACCATGAAATTGTTACATCGGGAGTATTATCACGCTCACCAATTCCTGTTCCTCCAGTTGTCAAAATACAGTCCATATCCTGATTATTTGTAAAAGCATTTAATATTGTTTGAGGATCATC
>JAOZSR010000171.1 GCA_029939575.1 Fidelibacterota bacterium | reverse complement strand
AATAATTAAAATAGGTGATGAGTATTATGAAACTATCAGCAGCTTCTATAAAAAATACACAGCGAATAGAATTTATTGAAGATCAGGCAGATGTTAAAGAAATTATCAGGCATGTTGTGGCTTTTAAAAATACAAATGGTGGCTCGATTGTACTGGGTATTGACCTGGAAACCAAAGAACCTTATGATCTTTCCAATCTTAATATCTTAGAATATATCAGCGATTTTCAGGAAATTCTGCAAAAATATTCATTGCCAAAAATTGAAATTAATTCGATAAATATTTCTTCATTACAGCAAAATCCAATTCTTATTTTAAATTTTTCTCCAGGAAAAGGAAAGCCCTTCAGATTTATAAACTCATTAACCAAAAAGAAGTGTATTCTCATACGAGATAATAATCATAATAAAGAAATCTCTCAAAAAAAATTCACTAAATTGTCCGCTAAATTAAAATTTAATACAGCATCTCTTAATACATGGATTCCGCTCTCAATAATTAAAAATGAGAACCTGATTTCATTGAGTGATTTAGGGGAAGAAAAATATAAATCTCAACGGGATATTTATCTTGATCTTAAGTTAATTCAATATTTGAAAAACGGATCATGTGAATTGTTATTACCTCTTGCACTTTATCTTGATTCTAATATTATGATTACTAAGTTTCCTGCTGCTTATATAGAATATAATGACCATACCAATTCAGGTGAAACTATTAAACTCCAGGGTTGTCTGTACAAGCAATATTATTTGATCAGAAAGCTTTTTGAAAAAATCGTAGGGCGAGGTTGTATGATAGAGAATAAATATCATAAAAATAAATTTGAATATCCTGCTGATTCTCTTAAAGCTTTATTTTTAAATGCTGTTGTCCATCGCGATTACACTATTGAAAAACCGATTGTAGTAAATAAATTTGATACATATTTGGAAATTATTAACCCCGGTTCTTTACATCCTAAAGATGACTTAAACAGTTTTAATTTTTCCAAAAATCACAGGAATCCAAAATTATATGAACTGTTCACTATTAATTTTTCTGAAGTAAATGCTTTTGGAATTGACGATATTGTTAATGAATTTGAGAAGTATAATTATCTTAATATTGAGTTTATTGAAGGCCTGGACTCTTTTACAGTTCGTATTAAAAAAACTGTTCAGCATAATCTGGATATAAAAAAAATAAGCGCGAGACACAGTCAAATTATTTCATTTTGTTCAACAGCTCAAAAAACCCAGAATATTCATAAGCATCTTGATCGGGAAACAATTGGAAGGCGTACTCTTTCAAAATATCTAAAACGTTTGGTTGATGCTGAATTAATTAGAATGACAATTCCTAACAAGCCAAAAAGTAAAAACCAGGCCTATATCACCACAGAAAAAGGGAAAAATTTCTTAAAAATTATTTAACTTTTTTGTTTACCTTTTGGATGGCCAATGTTTTTTTAGTAGAGATTTTTTGATTTATTTAGGATTTTCAGGTTCTATGATGCAGTAATCGTTTTACAAAATTGTTCAAACCTATTTGATTTAATTGCATTAACTAAATCATCAGTAAAGTTTGGTTTTGTAATAATTGTAGAAATAGTACGTAATGCCTGAAGATGCTTCTCTGGTTGTTCTTTTGGGGATACAATTAAAAATAATAAATCAACAGGTAGTTTATCTATAGAACCCCAGTCTATAGAATTATCCAAAACACCACAAACCACCATTACTTCATCAACAAATTCACTTCTACAGTGAGGATAAGCTATTCCATTTCCGATACCCGTTGTACCTAATTTTTCACGTTCCAAAACTGGTCTCGTTAATACTGATATATCACTTATTTTATTCTCTTTCACTATTAACCGGGAAAGTTCAAAAACAGCTTGTTCTTTGGTTGTTGCATGCATTGCAATTGCTCTGTTACTAATTAAATCAACAAAGTCATGCCCAACTATCTGAACATCTCCAGCAGCCCTAAGAGCTTCTCTTTCTCCAGTTATCCAGGTTTTCCATTTTAGCAGAGTTTTTTCTGATAAATATGCCCCTCCCAATTCAAATACAACTAATGCAGGAATAATAGTATTAAATATTCTTTCTCCCTCTGCACCTCCTAAAACACTTACTACTAAAATAGTTTCCACAGCAGCCATTCCTGCCTGAGGTAACATTAATTTCGGTAAACATGCAGTAACCTTGGGATCTTGATCAGTAATTTTACATCCAACATAATTACCAACAATTTTCCCTGTAGACCTAAAAATAATATAACCTACTACAAATAACATTGATTCCTTTGAAAAAGTCTCTAAACGAATACTTGCACCAATTATTCCAAAAAACATAAGATTAAAAATTGGCATAACATTTCCAATTTTCAAGGAATCAAAAATTACATGAGAATGAAAATTTGATATTAAAAATCCTGCAACAACAGCAGTTACTAAAAACGGCAGACCAAAATGAATGGCAGTAGCCAAACCCAATGCAATTGTTCCAACAATTATTAATAAGATTTCTACTGAAGGAGTTGGATGCTTTGAAAGCATAGTAAACATAAAAGTCTCATCACTATCCTCTACTTCATGTGTTGATAATTTTGGTTTAAGAGCAAATTTTAATATCAAGTAAATGGCAACACCAATTAATATAGCATAGAGAAATTCAAAAAAAACATGTTCTGCGATATGAATTGCTGATAATTTTCCACCTTTTTTAATGCTTACAGCAATACTCAGGAAAATTGAAAAGAATAATACTTCAATAATATCATCTAACACAACAATATTTGCTAAAATACTTTTTAATTTCCCCTCAATTTTTAATTTATTCATTAAAATAAATGTAAGAGCAGGTGCGGTCGCAATTCCAATAGAACCTATTAATAATGAGTTTATTAAGGTAAAATTAAATATATAATAAAATCCACCTGATAATAATACCCACGTTAACAATGCTTGTAAAACACAAATATAAGTGGCTTTTATTCCCACCTGTTTAATTCGATTAATATGTAATTCTTCACCCAAAGAGAATGCAATAATTCCGAGAAATAAAAATACAAAAAAATGGTAATCTTCAAAAATTCGACTATAATCTTCAAAACCATGATTAAAAAAATAATAAACCGGTTTAAAAATTTTATAGTTTTCAATACTTTCATACTTATATAACAAACGTTGAACTAAAATTAAAAAATGTGGTCCAACAAGAATACCTCCAAAAATCTGTCCAATTACTTCACCAATTTTTAATCTTCTTGCTGCAAGACCACCAATATAAGCTGCTAATATTATCAAACCCAATTCAAGGATTTGAAGTTTCATGTGCTGAAGTTCCATAATATCCTTTATAAAAAAATCATTAGGATGAATTAATCACAGATTTTATTCAATATCAAGTCTTTTTTTATAAATCCTGAATTCAAGTACTGCATTCCCATTATTATACCAATGAAAGCAAAGTGAATCTTTTAAAAATTCCTTACTGCTAACTTGACGAGCAATATATCCATTTTGAATACTTTGAATATTATTGAATAGTATAGAAGATTTAAGTACTCCTGGTTGTGCACAAACAGTCGATTTAAAATCATCAAAAGTTAAAAGATTAATATCTTTTGTTTTATCCTGAATAATTCATAAAAAAGAGAATAAGTCATAGATTTTTACGATCTAATTTCTTAAATTATAATTAGTTAAAAAACGATTTAAGGAGCG
>JAOZSR010000170.1 GCA_029939575.1 Fidelibacterota bacterium | reverse complement strand
AATGAAGATTTTTTCGGGATAATTTCCAATACAGCCGGTGGATATTCTTTTTACCAGGATGCAAAATTGCGTCGGCTGACACGCTACAGATACAACTCGATCCCAATGGACAACAATGGCCGTTATCTATATATACAGGATGGTGATGAAAAATGGACACCAATGTGGAAACCCATGAGAGTTGAACTGGACAAGTACGAATGTCGTCACGGACTTGGTTACACAACTATTACAGGTATAAAAAATGATGTAGAAGTAACTATTACATTTTTTATTCCCAATGGATACAGAAATGAACTTTGGAATGTTTCTGTGAAAAATCTCAGTAGTAAAAAGAAAAATCTCCGCATGTGGAGTTTTGTAGAATGGGCACTTTGGGATGCAATGGATGACATGACAAATTTCCAGAGAAATTTCTCAATCGGACAGGTTGAAGTAGAAGGTTCCGCTATTTTCCACAAAACAGAATATCGTGAACGTAGAAATCATTATGCCTATTTTTCTGTAAATCGCGAAATCTCAGGATATGATACTAATAGAGATGATTTTGTTGGAATGTACAGCGGACTGGAAATGCCAAATGTTGTAAAAGATGGCAAAGCAAAAAATTCTATTGCTTACGGTTGGGCTCCAATTGGTTCACATCAAATTGATCTGGAAATCAAAGCCGGTGGCGAAGAAAAAATGACATTTATGCTGGGATATGCGGAAAATGATAAGGATAAAAAATTCATTGCTCCTCATGTAATCAATAAAGAAGAATATGCAAAGATCAGTGAAATATTTAAAGATAACAGAGTTGCAGAAAAAGCATTGGGCGACCTAAAAGCACAATGGGTTGAATGGTTATCAATCTACCAGACAGAAACAAAAGACGAAAAAGTTAATCGTGCAGTAAATATCTGGAACCAATATCAATGCATGGCTACTTTAAATTTTTCAAGAGCAACATCATTTTATGAATCCGGAATCGGTCGCGGAATGGGTTATCGTGATTCCAATCAGGATGTTTTGGGTTATGTTCATTATCAACCAACAAGAGCACGTCAACGAATCCTGGATATTGCTTCTACCCAGTTGTCCGATGGAACATGTTTCCACCAGTATCAACCATTAACTAAAAAGGGGAATGCTGATATTGGAGGTGGATTTATGGACGATCATCTTTGGTTAATCCTTTCAACAACTGCTTATTTAAAAGAAACAGGAGATTTTTCAATTCTCGATGAAAAAATTGGTTATGCAGACCTTGAAGAAAAAAATGAAACTCTGATGGATCATCTTGAATTGTCAATAGATTTCACTATGAGTAATCTCGGTCCACATAAACTTCCATTGATTGGACATGCCGACTGGAATGATTGTCTGAATCTCAATTGTAATTCAGAAACTCCTGGTGAAAGTTTTCAGTTAGCAGAAGATGACGGAGATAGCAAAACTGCAGAATCGGTAATGATTGCAGGATTGTTCTGTCGGGCTTGTGATGATCTGGAATCCATTTACAAAGAACTGAAAAAAAATGATTTGGCAATGGAAACTGCAAAAAAAGCAGAAGCTATGCGTCAGACAATTTATAAACATGGTTGGGATGGTGAATGGTTCAAACGTGCTTATGACGGCAACGGTGATGTGATTGGCTCAAAAGAAAATGATGAAGGAAAAATTTTTATTGAGAGCCAGGGCTGGTGTATTCTTGGAAAAGCAGGATTAGACAATGGCTTTGCAGAAAAAGCCTTGAAAAGCACAAAAGAACATCTCTTTGAACCAAATGGAATCAAACTACAACAACCTGCTTATCAGACTTATCACAAAAATCTTGGCGAAGTCAGTTCTTATCCTCCGGGATACAAAGAAAATGCTGGTATTTTTACACACAACAATACATGGATACAGATTGCAGAAACAATGGTTGGAAATGGCGATCAGGCTATGGAATATTTCAAGGCAATTCTACCATCATCCAAAGAAGATCAAATCGAAACATACAGAGCAGAACCTTATGTATATTCGCAAATGACAGCCGGATGCGACGCACCAACTCCGGGTGAAGGCAAAAACTCATGGTTAACCGGAACAGCAGCATGGTCTTTTGTTGGAATCTCACAAAATATTCTCGGAATACAACCTGATTTTAAAGGATTAATAATTGATCCTTGTATTCCAAAAGATTGGGATGATTTCAAAGTTACCAGAAAATTTCGAAATGCAACCTACAATATTTCAGTAACTAATCCTGATAATATTTCCAAAGGTGTAAAATCTGTCGAAGTTGATGGAAAAATTATTGAAAATCAAATAATACCGATTTTTGATGATGAGAAAGAACATGAAGTTAAAGTGACAATGGGATGATTTTTTAGTTTAAATCAGATTTTTATTAATAAAGGAGAATTTAATTATGAAGAAATTATTATTAATATTAGCAATTTCATTGTTTGCTATCACTTGCAATAGTAAAACTGATGTAGTAATTAATGATCTGGATACCGAGGACTGGAAATTGACATGGAACGATGAGTTTAATGGTGAAGGTGAAGTAGATCTTTCAAAATGGGAAAAACCTGATTTCAATCGTAAAAATAACAATGTTGGTCCTGATGGTTGGTGGCTTCCGGAAGATTCCTACATGGATGGTGATGGTAACCTGGTAATCAGAGCAAAAAAAATCAACAATCGGAATGATGATAATGATGAATTTGATTACTCAACAGGCGCTATAAGAAGTTTAGGTAAATTCTCTCAAAAATTCGGAAAATTTGAAATTCGCTGTAAACTCCCAACCCAACCTGGTTGGTGGGTTGCATTCTGGTTGTTTTCACCAACAGTATTTAACGAAAATAATTCTGGTGAAGATGGAACAGAGATAGACATTATGGAAGGATTTGGCTGGAACGATACAATTCATCATGCTCTTCATTGGGATGGATATGGTGAGGCTCATAAATCAGAAGTTACAAAAAATGATATTCCTGGAATCAGGGAAGGTTTCCATACATTTACATTGGAATGGAATAAAGATGAATATATCTGGTTTGTTGATGGAGAAGAAAGTTGGCGAAGTAGAGCAGGTGGTGTTTCCAAAGTTCCTGCTTATGTAAAGATCACAGCAGAATTATCAACAGAACCTGGTGCAATTGGAGAATGGTGGGCAAATAATCCTGCTGATGGAAATTTTCCGGACTATTACATTATTGATTACGTGAGAGTTTGGGAAAGGAAAAAATGACATAATTGTTTAGAATTCAAATGGAAAAATTGATGAATAAGTGGGAAAAGATATTAATTTTATTAACATTACTGCTATTATTAGGCAGCTGCAATAATTATTCAGTTGAGAATAATACAGTAAAATATAATCAAAATAAATTCAAAATATTATCATCGGGTTTGATCTGTGTTCAAAATGAGGATGCTATTGATAGCAATTATAATTATTTGAATAATGATGTTGATTTTACAGTAAATCAAACAGGAAATGCACTGATAATTTCTACAGAAAAATGTACTTTAGTTTATAAAACTGGTAACCAGCCAATTAGAGATAGAATTACTATAACATTTTCAAAAAATACATCAATAGTAACAACTCCCATTAATTCAAAGGACACTCAAAATCTTGGTGGTGTCATCCGATCTGTTGATAAATTCGATGGAAGGCTTGAATACAGTGAATATAACCTTGCATCCAAAACAACTCCTGTCAATGTACCTAAAGGATTA
>JAOZSR010000169.1 GCA_029939575.1 Fidelibacterota bacterium | reverse complement strand
CTGGGGAGCCGATATAAATTTGTGATATGACTTTTGGTTTCCCGTTGACCCGGGCGATCTCCCGGACATACAGGTAGGGTCTTCCTTTTTTCTTCTTGATGTGGAAATGTGCCATACTTCATAATATATAGTAGGGTCTTACAAGTCAAGAGTAAAATTCAAAAAATCGCTATTTTAAAGGGCTTTTAGTGGGGATAATCGATTTTCTTCAAGGGGTCTTACAATTGAGATAGATGAAAAGACTTGTCAATAGAGGGATACGCCTTGTGGACTTGGTTTATCCACGAAACTCCTGAATAATAATGGGCATGTGGTCTGGGGTAGCAATGGCGCAATAAATTTGTGGAACGGCACAACAACAACACAGCTGACAGATAATTCTTATGCTAATATGGACCCCCAAATTAATGATTATGGGCACGTGGTTTGGGTCGGTGACCCCAGTTACGGCTCTGAATCTGAAATTTACCTTTATGACGGCACCAATACAATCCAGTTGACAGATGATGATTATGATGATCATTCTCCTATGATCAATAATAATGGAGATGTGGTTTGGAGTAGCTATGATGGAACGGACTATGAACTCATTCTTTATGACGGCACTAACACAACATCGTTAGGTAATGTAAACTACAATTCCATACCACAGATAAATGACAATGGGGATGTGGTTTGGTACGGCTATGATGGAACAGACTATGAAATATATTTTTATGATGGAACTACATCCATAACAACCCCACTGACTAATAATTCTTACAATGATAGAGCTCCCCAAATCAATAATAATGGAGATGTGGTCTGGAACAGCAATGGTCAAATTAATTTGTGGAATGGCACAACAACAACACAGCTGTCAGATTTTGTTGGAGCTCTCACATCCGTCCATATTAATGATCATGGGCATGTGGTCTGGGCTAGCAATGGCGAAATAAATTTGTGGAATGGCACAACAACAATACAACTGACCAATAATGGTAACTCTAATTATAATCCCATGATCAGTGAAAGCGGGTATGTGGTATGGCAAGGTGGTATCGGCTCGGACTATGAGATATATTTTTATGATGGAGCATCAATAATCCAGCTGACAGATAATAATTTTCACGATGGCAATCAACAAATCAGTGACAATGGACATGTGGTTTGGCAAAGTGGCGGTGCCTCTCACTATGATATTTATTATTTCCAACCCTACAACCCCCATGGTGATGTTACTATAAACACCGACGGCACCTTTACTTACTCCCCTGATTCTGGTTTTTACGGTCAGGCAGGTTTTGGATATATGGTTGATGATGGCAACGGCGGGACAGACACTGCTATCGTCACATTAGATGTTGCCAATGTAGCAGGTACAACTGGAGATGATATCCTTTATGGAACCAATCTGAACGATACCATGGATGGTTTTGCCGGTAATGATGAAATATATGGTTACGAGGGCAATGATGTCTTAATCGGTGGCTCTGGTGATGATACGTTTCTGTTTACTGATTCAAGTTCCGTAGATACGGTCCGTGATTTTACAGCTCAAGGATCTGGTATAGGCAATGAAAATGACGTGTTAAAATTTATTGAATCAAATGTTGAAGGTGATACAGAGTGGCTCGAATTTAATGCACAAGGCAATAATACTGATAATTATATCTCAGCTAATAGTACGAATCCTGCTGATTCCACTGCATATAAAATCATCGGAGTAACTGATACTGTTGTTGACTGGTCAAATTCAAGTGTGCTGTCTGTGTTGAACAATGCTGTTGATACAACTGCTGCTAACGAAAACGATGATGGAACCTATTTAATTGCCAGTAATGGAACTAATTCCAGAGTTTATTTCTGGGAAGGTGATACCAATCCAGAGAGCGGTGATATAAATGATAAAATTGATGAATCAGAACTAACTTATTTTGTAGATCTGGAAGACTTTAATTCTACAGATATCGATAACCTTGATGAATTAAATTTTCAGATTGTATAGACAAATTGTCGGCACCACTTCATCTGATATCTTATGTTTCCCTGAATAAAACTTTCCATTCAAAATATTTGAACAGGGACATTAACATGGGGAATTTTTCAGTATTCTAGTAAATGAATATAAACCTATTAAACCAATATCCTCCAGATTCCACAAAACTTGTAACTTGTAGCAAGTTGTAATATAGATTCTCAAATTTTATTCAAGCTTCTATCATATAAAAAGAAAAATAAGATCATCGTTCTGGAAATAATTATGGGTTTAAAAATTTGCTATGATTTCCAGTGTAAGGGGTATGTAAAATTTTAACAAGTCGCATTTATGCAACCAAAGAATACAGACAGTTGATACTTATTGTCACAGTGATTCATCTGAGAAATTTGCTTCAATTTTGATATATTTTATGCTATATTGTGCGCTTTTAAAATGGAATTTATTATTATGCTGAACAATAATACAGATTTTTTTCAGACTCATTCTTTACAATATATTGAGATGGCCTTAAGAACAGACAGGATAAAAAAAATTGACAATCCTGATGGATATGGAAAAAGAGTAGGAGACTGCGGAGATATAGTTGAATTTTTTTTAACTTGTAAAAATGGTACTATTGATTCCTCTTCGTTTATAGTCCAGGGCTGTATGAATACAACAGCCTGCTGCAATACTGTAGCTAAATTTATCCAGGGGAAAACCATTGAAACTGCTTGGAAAGTCACTCCTGCAAAGATAGATAAATTTTTAAAAACCCTTCCTGAAGATCATTTTCATTGTGCTGAACTCTCTGTAGGGGCACTCTATCTTGCTCTTACTGACCTCTCCATCAAAAAAACATAACTTGGACAAAGCATAATTGAGAAAAATTCTCTGCGAAACAGCCCCCAATAGTCGCATAAATGCAATGATATTCTATCTTGCTTTCATATGAATATTCCAACATACAAATAACATACTGAAATTATTGATTTATTGATTAATATAAAATTACATCTCACAATGGCACACGGTTTGCAATTCTTTATATCTTAACATAAAGAATTAAATGGAGACGACAATAATTATGATTACAGTATTACTGGTAAGTCAGGAAAAAAAGGTTTTTAAAGCACTTGAAGCAGGATTCTCAGACAATAATATTTCCACTGAATGGGTAAACTCTGGCCAGGATGCACTCTCTTTGCTCACCATCAAAAAATTTAACCTGTTTATTACCAGCGAAAAATTACCAGACATGACAGCAAAACAGCTTATTGAAAAAGCCCTTTTCCAAAATGCCATGATAAATAGTGTGGTATTAAGCCAACTTGCCCATAAAGATTTTCATGAAGCATATGAAGGCCTTGGAGTACTAATGCAGTTTCCCTTAAACCCTGAGACAGAACATATCCAGAATCTTATGGAGCATCTGGATCGTATAGATAGAATAGCAAAACAGATAAACAGTATAAAAGGAGAATAACGCTTATGATTATCAGTATTGCGAGCGGAAAGGGAGGTACAGGCAAAACAACTGTTGCCACCAATCTTGCACTCTCTATAGCTAAAGCCCATCAACAGGTTCAACTTCTTGACTGTGATGTTGAAGAGCCCAATGCTCACCTTTTTTTAAACCCGGCAATAGAAAAAAAAGAGCCGGTTTTATCTCCTGTACCTCAAATTGATCTTGAAAAATGTACGTTTTGCAAAAAATGTATGGATATCTGCAGATTTGGTGCAATAGCTGTTTTAAAAAAAGATGTCCTCACCTTTGAAAATCTTTGCCATTCATGTGGTGGAT
>JAOZSR010000026.1:13178-39905 GCA_029939575.1 Fidelibacterota bacterium | reverse complement strand
AGATTCTTTCAGTCAAAAACCTGATTGTAAACATTCGTACCTCATTCAGAATACCAGCAAATTTACTTTTTACGGAATTGTCTTAATTAATACTTAAAAAAAGTGTTTTTATAATAAAATGTAAATAAACTTCCCTTGCAATAAAACATTCGGATCTAAAAAATACCTTTTAATTTATTATGAAAATTAATAAAATAAGGTCTGTTGAATTTAAATTTACAAACCGAGTAAGTAAAACAAAATAAAGGGAATAGATGAAAATTTTAGTAACAGGTGGCGCGGGATACATAGGCAGTCACTCATGTGTTGAATTACTCAATAATGGCTTTGATATCGTAATTGTTGACAATTTAATAAATAGTAAAGATATCTCAATAAAAAGAATTGAAAAAATTACTGGCAAAGAATTAAAATTTCATAAAATTGACCTGCTTGATCAGGATGGCCTGGAAAGCATCTTTAATAAATACAATTTTGATGCAGTTATTCATTTTGCCGGATTAAAAGCTGTTGGTGAATCTGTAGAAAAACCTTTACTATATTATCATAATAATATTTCAGGTACTTTGATTCTATGCAAGGTAATGGCAAAACATAAGGTTAAAAATATAGTATTTAGTTCGTCTGCAACTGTGTATGGTGATCCGCATACAGTACCAATAACTGAAGATTTTCCTGTTTCAACTACCAATCCCTATGGTTCAACAAAATTAATGATTGAAAACATTTTAAAGGATATTTATATTGCAAAAAAGTGGAACATCATTTTGTTACGCTATTTTAATCCAATAGGTGCACATGAAAGTGGCATGATAGGAGAGGATCCAAACGGAATTCCTAATAATCTCATGCCCTATATTTCCCAGGTAGCTGTCGGAAAATTAAAACAATTATCTGTCTTTGGTAATGATTATGACACTATTGATGGAACTGGCATAAGAGATTATATTCATGTTGTTGATTTAGCAAAAGGACATCTAAAAGCCTTGAATAAGCTTTCTGAAAATCCCGGCCTCAAAACCTATAATTTAGGAACAGGTATTGGTTATAGTGTACTGGAAATGGTTAAGGCTTTTCAAAAAGTATCAGGAAAAAAAATTCCCTATAAAATTGTTCCCAGACGATCAGGAGATATTGCCAGTTGTTATGCTAATCCCCAAAAAGCAGAAATTGAATTAGGCTGGAAAACCCAATTCGGAATTAATGACATGTGCCGTGATACATGGAACTGGCAATTAAAAAACCCCAACGGCTATGAGGAAAAATAATGAAAAACAATCCAACTTCAAAAAAAAATGTAAAAATATACACTCGGGGTGAGGAAATTGCCAATAGCATAACTCATGGTATAGGAGCCGCACTAAGTATAGCTGGTCTTGCAACAATGGTAGTTTTAGCTGTTATATATGGTGACGTTTGGAAAATCGTCAGTGTCAGTATTTATGGTAGCACTTTGATAATGCTTTATCTGGCTTCGACCTTTTATCATAGTTTTCAAAAACCAGAAATCAAGAGATTTTTTAAAATTCTTGATCATGCTGCTATTTATTTTTTAATTGCCGGAACATATACTCCTTTTGCTCTGGTTAGTCTGCGTGGAGGTTGGGGATGGAGCTTATTTGGAGTCATTTGGGGACTGGCAATAACCGGGATTATTCTCAAGGTCATCTTCATCCAAAAATTCAAGAAATTATCTTTAGTACTATATATTCTTATGGGATGGATATGTGTAATCGCTATAAAACAAATGCTTATCGCAGTCCCAATTGCCGGAATGATCTGGTTGTTTATTGGCGGATTATTTTATACAGTCGGAGTTGTTTTTTACACAAATAAAAAAATACCATACAGCCATGCAATCTGGCATCTTTTTGTTTTAGCCGGAAGTATTTGTCATTATTTTTCTATTTTATTTTATCTTTTGCTTAAAAATTAAATCGAAAAATTTATTTATCACACAAATAAAAAAAGTCGGTATAAACATCTGAATATAATTTATACCGACCCTAAAAGAAGAGGAAAAATATTAATAACGAACTCGGTTATGTTGTTTTGAAAAACTTTTCTTAATGGTATTAATTCCAAATTTAAATATTCTATTTGTTATTATAATTCCGGCATTAACATAGAGATCAGAATATGAAAAACCATTACCTCCAATAACAGGCACCTGTTCTACCGGTATGTACCCATCTTTAACTTCCCATAACACGCCAAGGGAAAAAGTGGCTAAATCTGACTGCCACCATTTTAAACCGACATCATCAAATTTGTTGGCAAAAAAATAATTTCCCAATATATGCATACCAACGGCATCTTCATAATAAATCTCGTGATTACGCATTGTAAAATCCTTTGTAGTACGAAAAATGCCTATTTCCTGAGACATACCTATGGAAATGAATAAAAATATAAAACCAATGAAAAAAATCCCTTTCTTCATTTTATACTCCTTTGTTTATTGTTAGTATCATAAAATTCAAATATCTTCCATTATATTATCGTGATTTTCTCCTCAAAATGAGTATTTTGCCTCCTTTTTAATCCCAAATAAACATTCAAATCAGGAGGTTTCAAAAAAATCAATAGTATTTTAAAAAATCTAAAAAAAGGACAAGCTTCGAGAACTTGTCCTTTCACTACTCTGGCAAAACATTAATAATAACGCCATTGAAGAGCCTTATCCCTGGCTCTTTCTATTTTCTTTTTTCTATAATGTTTTATACATATACTGGCTGTTCTGTTCAATAATATTCCGGCAATATCCAATTTAACATCCATCATAGAGAAACCCTCGCCTCCTAAAAAACCAACATCCTTATAATAAACATATCCGTCTTTGACTTCCCATAACACACCAAGACTTAGAGTCATAAGATCTGATTGCCACCATTTAAATCCCTGCTTGTCAAAAAAATCTGATAATAAGGCACATCCAACTAGATGCCCTGTATTTGCTTCAGGACTTACATTGAACTTGGAGTTTGATACACGCCACTGAAGTTCCTCACCTCTTAAATTATTTACTGATAATAAAATAAAACTAATTACCATACCAAAAAATATTATGATTTTTATTTTTTTCATTTCGACCTCAATCATATCTTGTTCTCAATTTTCAACTTCTATTATCATTTTCGTTTGCATAGTTCTTTTATTTAAAAAATCGTACAAATTCAGAGATATTAATTGAGGTCATTTAAACTAAAGGACTTTTTTCAATAATATTGTGTGAAGTTGTACTAATTTACATGAAGTTGAATAAAGTTGTACTAAGTTGTATGAAGTTGAATAAATTCCTATGATTTTGTATAAAAATTAATATTTTGATTTTATATTATTGTATTATTTATTAATGGGAGGGAACAATATTCAATATATATCGCAAAAAATCGATTTGTTAGTTATTTACAAAAAAAAATTAAGAAGAATTGGTTACTCTGAAAAATTTATAAACAATACAGGTTAAGAATATTCCCCACCAAATTCAGACGTGATTGACTGGTAAATTTATCTTTTTTCTACCAGTTAAAATGAGAGATTAATAGTGGGTAAAATGGATAAAAACCAGAAAAAAACCAACTAATTTCCTTAAGTTATTTCATAATCAATATATTTTCCATAACTTCAAATGGTAATGTCAAAAGTTTTTGAAAAAGTGAAAAACACAACACTAATGAGTATTAATAAAAATATATATATCTAAAACAATATTATTGTTTTCCATTGTATATTCCTGTTTAAAAACTTTAACCTAAAAGGGAGTTTGTTATGAGAAAAACTAAAATTGTAGCTACAATAGGCCCAAAATCAAATTCACCGGAAATGATTGAAAAACTAATCAAGGCAGGATTAAATGTGTGTCGATTAAATTTTTCTCATGGATCACATGAACATCATGGCGAAACAATTAATAATATCAGGTCTATTTCAAAAAAACTTAATAAGCCGATAGCAATTCTTCAGGATTTGGCTGGTCCGAAAATTAGAATTGGGATGATCCAGTCAGAACCAATCACTCTTAAGCCTGATCATAGAATCACATTTACCAATCAGGATGTTCCAGGCGATGAAAATATAATTTCTTTATCCTATAAAAAATTACCTTCTGAAATAAAAATTGGGGAAAAAATTCTATTAGCAGATGGAAGCCTTGAACTGATTGTTGAAGAAAAATCTGACCATGATTTTACCTGCAAAATTATTATTGGTGGTCAATTATCATCCAAGAAAGGCATGAATCTACCGGACACTAATATGACTATTCCTGCTCTGACAGAAAAAGACAAACTTGATCTGGAATTTGGTTTAAAAAACGGTGTTGATTTTGTTGCCCTCTCATTTGTCCGTAATCCTAAAGATATAATAGAGTTGCGACAAATTATTAACCAAAATAATAGTCATGCCGGATTACTGGCAAAAATTGAAAAAAATGAAGCCCTGAACAATATTGACGAAATTCTGGCTCTCTCGGATGGCATAATGATAGCCCGGGGAGACCTGGGTGTAGAAACTCCAATTGAAAAAATCCCAAGCATTCAAAAACAATTAATCAAAAAAGCATATATGCAAGCCAAGATTGTAATTACCGCCACCCAAATGCTTGGTTCAATGGTTAATAGTCCACGTCCAACAAGGGCAGAGGTCACTGATGTAGCAAATGCTGTTTTTGATGGAACCGGAGCAGTAATGCTTTCTGAAGAAACCGCTGTAGGAAAATACCCGGAGACTACTATTAAAATGATGTCTGCTATCGCTGAAAATGCAGAAGCAACCTTGTTACAATCTCCAATTCCAATTGACAGAAGAAAACGTATAATTTCCGATCAGGAATCAATTGCCTTCTCGGCCTTTGAAAATGCAAGAAATATAGATGCTGCTGCAATTATAACTTTTACTCAATCCGGTAGCACCAGCCGTATGATTTCCAAATACAAGCCAGCCCAATCAATTCTGGCATTAACTCCGGATATAAATTCTTACAGAAAACTGTCGCTGATTTGGGGAGTTGTTCCGATTTTTATCAAACATGATGAATTATTAAGGAAAATGGATAAACAGGCTATAAACATTGCCCGACAATATGGCTATGCTAAACCAGGTCAAAAAATTGTCCTCACAGCCGGCTTACCATTATATCAATCAGGTACAACCAACCTATTAAAAATAACAAACGTTGATTAACAGGACGTTATGAAATCAAATAAATATTTTTTATCTATTGTACTTTCATTAATATTTTTATTTGCAACATTAAAATCCGATTCTCTGGACTGTCAATATAAAATTATTAATATCCTGCCCCATAATTCGGAATTTTTCACTCAGGGCCTGGTATATCATGAAGGCGTATTTTTTGAAGGAACCGGTGGTGAGGGATATTCGGCTTTATATCGGGTGGATCCAAAAACAGGTAAGATATTATTCAGTCGGTCTATTGCTGATAATTATTTTGGTGAAGGTATTACTCTGTGGCAGGATAAAATAATTCAATTAACCTGGCTTTCTCATATAGGATTTGTTTATGAAAAAGAAAGTTTCACACTTCTGCAACAATTTAATTATGATACTGAAGGCTGGGGAATTACTCATAATAATAAATATTTAATCATGAGTGATGGTACCAATATCCTCCATTTTCTTGATCCTGATAACCTGTTCGTATTTGATAATCTTGAAGTAACATATAATGACAAACCTCTAAAAGGGTTAAATGAATTAGAATATATCAAAGGTAAAATTTTTGCCAATGTATGGCCTACAAATTATATTGTGATTATTGATCCTGAAAGTGGTAAAGTAGAGAGGCGAATCGACTTAAGTGGCCTATTGGTTATGAATAAAAATAATCAAAAAATCGATGTGCTTAACGGAATTGCTTATAATAAAAATCGGGATTGTCTGTATATTACCGGAAAATTCTGGCCAAAAATTTTTGAAATTCAACTGGATAATTGGCCATAACAAAATAACATATATGGGTTGTGATAAATGTTTAATGAAATAATTTAAGGAGATCTCAATGAAAAAACTAATGCTTACAGGAATAATACTATGCAACTTTTTCCTGGTCTTTGGACAAGATATTAATGGTGCGATTACTGAAAAAATCATCCGGAATATAAAAAAAGAAATTAAAACAGATTTGCATTTTAAAGCAATTCAAAATGCAGTTTCCAATAATGATTTAAGAAAATTAGCCCTTAACCGAGAATTAATTGGCAATATTGATAAACATTTTGCTTATAGGATTGACGCTCCGGGTATTACCAACCAGGCTTCTTCCGGAAGATGCTGGCTGTTTACTTCACTTAATGTATTACGTCCTAAAGTAGCTAAAAAATTTAACCTGGAAAAGTTTCAATTTTCGGAAAGTTACCTGTTCTTTTATGACCAGTTAGAAAAGGCAAATCTTTTCCTGGAAGCTATTATTGAAACTCGTAATGATGATATTGATGATCGCAAAGTTCAATGGTTTTTTCAGCATCCAATTGGTGATGGTGGCGTCTGGAGCATGGCTCCACGTCTTATTGAAAAATATGGCGTTGTGCCAAAAGAAATTATGCCTGAAACCCATCATAGCCAAAACACCTCTATGATGCGCAGAATGCTCCGCAGAAAATTACGCGAATCTGGAATAACACTTAGAAAATATGCCAACAAGAATAAAAGTGTACCCTATTTACGTAAGAAAAAAACAGAAATGCTATCGGAAATTTACAGAATCTTGAGTGTATGCCTCGGTACTCCTCCCAAGGAATTTTCCTGGCGCTATGTTGAAAAAGGGGATAGTGTTATTACTTCTGGCAACTATACACCTCTTTCATTTTATAAAAAAGCTGTTGACTCTAATCTTGATCAATATGTTATGTTGATGAATGACCCTTCAAAGGATTACTATAAACACTATGAAATAGAATATGATAGAAATTGTTATGATGGTCCAAACTGGACTTTTATCAATCTTCCGGCTAATGAACTAAAAAAATACGCAAAAACATCAATTTTAAATGACGAACCAATGTATTTTTCATGTGATGTTGGCAAACAAATGAATCGGGATGATGGAATTTTGATGCTGAATCAATATGACTATGCATCACTATTGGGTGTTCCTTTTGGAATGAATAAGAAAGATCGGGTTCTAAGTTATGAAAGTGGTTCATCTCATGGTATGTCATTGGTTGGAGTTGATACCGCGCAAACCGGGGCAACTACTAAATGGCTTTTGGAAAATAGTTGGGGTGATAAAGGTTTTGATGGATATATGATAATGACTGATGACTGGTTTAGCGAATACATGTTTAGACTGGTTGTACTAAAAGAATTTCTGCCGAAAAAAGTTTTGGACGTTCAAAAACAAAAAACAATAAAGCTCGCACCCTGGGATCGGATGTTCTAAATATAATATGAATTTCAGAAAAAGGTTCTCTGGAGACAGGGAACCTTTTTTTATTATAAAAATTAACGATTATAATGTAGTAATTGAGACATTATTTTCCGGTTATTACAATAACCAAGAGCTGTTTCCTGAGTAATTTCACCTCTCTTAACCAAAGCTAATAGGTCTTGCTGTAAGGTGAACATTCCTTTAGCTTTACCCTGGGTAATCATTTGAAAAATTTCTGATATATTATTATTTCTGATAGCAGCCTGGATAGAAAAGTCAACGGACAATACTTCTTTGGCTAAAGTTACCTTACCTTCAACATTTGGAACTAATTTTTGAGAAATCACAACTTTTAACGTATCAGCCAGCCTAAAACGAATTCTCTCCTGTTCTTCCGGTGGAAACTCTCCAATAATCCTATGAATGGTTTCAACTGTTGAACTCGTATGTAAAGTTGAGAATGCTTTATGCCCACTATCAGTAACTTCTAAAACCGTGGCAATTGTTTCAGCATCTCTCATTTCACCAATAACTATAATATCCGGATCCTGTCTAAGTGCCTGGATTGTACCTTGTCGAAATCCAAGTACATCCTGTCCAACTTCACGATGACAGACAATACTTTTTTGAGATTTATGCATTTGTTCAATTGGGTTACCAATAATTGTAATATGAGCATTATTATGTATATTGTTCATATTAATAATAGCATCAAGAGTAGAACTTTTCCCAGAACCGGTAATTCCGGTAATCAGGAACAATCCTGATTTTTCAAAACGCAGGTCCAACCTTTTTAAAATATTTTCAGGAAATCTAAAAGTCTCAATTGGAAAAATTTTCTGGTGAATAATTCTAAAATTTACAGCGATGGAATTGCTTTCAAAATAAATATTACCACGTAATCTTTGAGGTGCATTTTCATGCTCACTTAATAAAAGTGACAGACTAAAATCCACACTTTTATTTTCAAAAAGTTGTTCTTTTTGTTCATCAGAAAGAATACTCAGAGCAATGGCAGTGGTTTCGTCAATATGATATTTTGGTAATTCGGGGCATGGTTTTTTATCACCAAACGTTCTAAACCAAATAAAATTATTGGCACGAACACCACCAAAATCAATATCAGATGCATTCGTTTTTTTCATATATAAAAATAATTTTCTCAGCTCTTCAAAAGCCTCTTTTTTCCAATTTGCATTTTCCGTAAGAGCCTTGTCGATATTCTTGATTCGACTTAGTCCGAACAAAAACTCCGGAAATTGAGTTTGCAATTCTGCAATAAATGATAAATTCATCTTTTCTCCCAAATAAATATATTGTAAATAATATTAATCATAATTTTTGTCATTATCCTTAATAATTTTTTCCCAGTACTCAAATGCATATCTAATGTGAGGAATAGTTATTGAGCCTCCCACTATCAAACCAATTGCAAATGTTTCTTCAATTTCTTCTGTCTGTACACCATTTTTATTGCATTGATCCAGATGATATTTAATACAATCATCGCATCTTAAGACTAAAGAAGAAACAAGCCCAAGCAATTCTTTTGTTTTGACAGGTAAAATACCATCATTATAAACCTGGGTATCAAGATTAAAAAACCTCTTGATATTTTTTCCGGCATGCCTGAGTACAATATCATTTAACCGCTCACGGTCTTTATTAAATTTATTTTTTTTTGTCTGACCCAAAAATTTTCTCTATAATCTAACCTATAATAAATATCAACTAAAAAAAACTATGCCAAGTAGACATTTATATGTTTCTATAATTTTAATCATCAATAATATAAAACAAAAAGATTGTTTTCCAAACAAGCTTTTTGTTTACAATTGGGCTATGTTTTTAATTTTATTGTTTTCTGCCAGAATCTAAAATTTGTCTAAATAATAACCTGGTAACAAGCAAAACAAAAGTTATTAAATGGAACTTCCTAATAAATCAACACTTCTTCCTTAGCGTTTTTAAGACAGAAAATTGTGAATAATACAGGTTTAATAAAATGTGGTTTTGGCGTGTTATGAATTTTTGTCCGGATATAAAAATCCCGCAAAAAAAATTAACCAGTGGGATTATTAATATTTTTTACGGGAAAGAATTTATGCAACTATGCTTGCAATTTTTTTTGTTCGGCCTTTATTTTCAAAGCGGACAACACCATCTGTCATAGCAAACAAAGTATCATCTTTGCCTTTACCAACATTTTTTCCCGGATGAATCTTTGTTCCACGTTGACGAATAATAATAGAACCAGCGCTTACAAACTGACCATCTGCGGATTTTACACCCAATCGCTGAGCATTACTATCTCGACCATTCCTGGTACTTCCAACACCTTTTTTGTGAGCCATTAGAAATTACTCCTTTTTTGCTTCTGTTTTATCTTTTTGTTCAGCACTCTCTTTTACTACAGTTTTTTTAGCGCTTTTTGTTTTAAAATCGCCAACCTCAAGAACTGTAAACGGCTGTTTGTGACCATTTTTGACCATATAACCTTTTCTGCGTTTTTTCTTAAACACAATAACTTTATCGTCTCTTTTGTGTTCAGAAACAATAGTTTCTACTGAAAAATCCTTAATATATGGTGTGCCAATTTTTACATCACCATTATTACTATAAAACAGAATTTTATTGGCCACATATTTAGCACCTTCATCTAAATCAAGTCTTGGTACTTTTACTTTTTTCCCGGTCTCCAAAATAATCTGTGTACCGGATATTTCCGCAATAATATAATTTTCTTTTTTCATTTTTCTCTCTTTTTTCAATTCCATAAAGGCTGGCAAATTTAATCAATCATTAAAAGATTGTCAAGATTAATATTTATCTGATATATCAATTCCCTTTTTTGCTGAGAATATTTTAAAATCATCAACGTTAATAGATATGTCTTCAATTAATTTAATTCTTACAAGATGTTTAATTTGTAATTTGAACACAATATTGTTGGTAGATTCCTTTAAATAAGTAGCTAATTCCGGATGAACAAACAATGAAACTCTTCGCTCTTTGGAATGTGCCCTAAAGCGCCGAAACCAGCTTTCAATCTGTGTGACAAGAGAGGCTTTTGAAGTAATTCGCCCTGCTCCCAAACACAGTGGGCATTCTTCACTTACAGTATCAATCAAAGTGACTCGTGTTCTCTGACGAGTCATTTCCAATAAACCAAATTCAGATATTTGAGACAATGCAACTTTTGCACGATCTTTTTGCAACTCTTTTTTTAATTCATTAAAAATATTTATTTTGTTTGCAGATTCAAGCATATCAATAAAATCAATTACAATCAGTCCGCCTATATCACGAAGCCTTAATTGACGTGCGACTTCCCTGGCTGCTTCCAGGTTTGTTTTTACTGAAGTTCTTTCATGATTTTTTTTGCTGATAAACTTGCCACTATTAACATCTACAGTAGTCATGGCTTCAGTATGTTCAATAATTATAAATCCACCACTCTTGAGCCAAATTTTTTTCTGTAAAGATTTATTATATTGTTTTTCAATATCAAATTGGTCAAAAAGTGGTTTCTTTGAATTATAATATTCCAATTTGTCAACATATGCCGGATCAATGGATTTTATATAAGTCTGTATCTGCTTAAATGAGTTTTTCTTGTCAACAATAATTTTATCAACATCTGCGGTCATCAAATCACGCATAACCGAGGAAGTGGTGCTTACATCAGAAAAAACCAAATCAGGAGCAGTGGCCTCCCTGGAATTTTTCAGCAATTGCTTCCACTTCTCCATCAATGATGCTAAATCCGCTTCAATCGCCTTATCATCCTGTTTTTCACATACAGTTCTTATTATCAACCCAAAATTATCCGGTTTAATAGCTTTTGCGATTTTCTTAAGACGGATTTTTTCCTTTTTCCGAACTATCTTCTTAGATATTCCAATATAATTTGTGAACGGCACCAATACAATAAATCGTCCCGGCAAGGAAATATCTGTTGTTACCCTGGCTCCTTTTCTGGCAAAAGGCTCTTTTATTACCTGAACTAATATTTCCTGATCTTTCTTAAAATAAGGATCTAAATTATTCTGTTCTTTAGAACTGCCGGAGTTTTTTTTAATATTAAAATCTCTACTTTTTCTTATAAGATTCATTAGTTCTATTACTGAATCTGAATCAGAGATTTCAGAAAATGGAAGGAATGCGTTTTGTTTCATACCAATATCAACAAATAATGCGCTGATACCTTTAACTACATTTTCAATTTTACCTTTATAAATATTTCCTACGAGTCTTTGAGATTCCGCTTTTTCAACAAAAAATTCAACTAATTCTAAATTTTCCAGAATCGCGACTCTTGTTTCGCGATCTGTTTTACTAATATATATATCTTTATGCATTACTAACCTGGTAATATTATCTGTACTAATATTCTATAGAAATTTCAAATAGTGTAATTCTATCTACTTTATTTCCAAAGTATTAGTCAGGTGCAAATATTACATCTTTTTATTAAAATCTAAAATTATCAGTAAAATCAATTAATCAAAAATATTAAATGAAACCCTATTGTTCCATTTTATCAACATTAAAGATACAAAATAAAAGTCAATTTTTCAAACAATGAATTTTTTTTCGATGGCAATGGCAGGCGATGTCTTCTAGCTTGAGGACCTTCAATATTTCCAGTATTTTAACTGACCTCCCATCTATTACTTTTAAAGTAAAAGTCAAAATATTCTCATCCAATTCCATCGTTTTAATAAAATTTTTCAAATCTATTTGTCTGATTTTGTTTTTCTTTTTACGCTCAATTATAATGTTTTCCCGCTTTAAAAAATCATTTATCAATTTAATACAAACTACTGGTATTTTTTCAGAAAATGTAATACTATAATCAATTTCAGTAACTATCGACGAAATAGCCGGGAGTTTATTATCTATTTGCTGAACAGATTTAATTTCAAAACCACCGGGTAAATTTTCATCTAACTTTTGAAGTAATTCATTTTCCGGCTTTTTTAAATATATTTCCAGATATTCATCATCAGAGGTACAGGCATAGGGGAGTGCATAGCCGGCAGATATGCGAGGTTTTTTGTTAAATCCCTGGGTGTAAATCATATCAAGATTTGCTCTTTGCATGGCTTGCAGAAAAATCCTTAAAGTATCGAGGTGGGAAGTAAAACGGCTTTCCGATTTTTTTTTATAATTTATAAGGTAACGAATTTTTATTGCATTGTTATTTGCTTTAGATGGATTCTCTTTTAATTTTGGAATTTGAAAATCTTGCTTCCTGCCAACAATTTTCATCGCTAATTCTCCCGGAGAACAAACATCACAGCCAGTACAAGTCTTACGGCAATCAACTGTAAATTCTGCATTGTAGGCTTTTTGCCGCTCTTTCAATAAATATTTTTTTGATACTAAGGGATTAATAATTTCCCAGGGTAAATCTTTTTCTGTATCCATGGCTGAAGTATAAGTCTCCGGATCAATCTTCAATCTGCTGAAACTATCATTCCAAATCTCATTATTAAAAAATTCTCTCCATGCGTCAAATTTTGCTCCATTTTTCCAGGCATCATAAATCAAATGGCTAATTTTCCTGTCACCTCTGGATAAAACTCCTTCCAATTGTGAATAAACAGGATCTCTGCTCATAATCTTTATTTTTCGTAATTTCCGAAGCTGAGGCTTAATATAATCTATTTTCTCCTGGATTTCAGTTACAGAGTCCTGTTTTTCCCACTGAAATGGAGTAAAGGGTTTTGGAATAAAACTAGATAAGGTAATATTAAGAGTCAGACGATTTTTACTAAAACGCAATACTTTTTCTACCAATTCAACTATGGCATCAAGGTCTGCTTTTGTTTCAGTTGGTAAACCTATCATAAAATAAAATTTGATTTGTCGCCAGTCATTTTTTAAAGCGATTTCTACAGAATTGAATAATTCTTCATCAGTAATATGCTTATTAATTACTTTTCTTAATCGGTCTGATCCTGCTTCAGGAGCAAAAGTCAAACCCGATTTTCTCGTCATTTTAACATATCCTGCGATATTTTCATTAAAACTATCCAACCTTAAAGAAGGCAATGACACAGATAATTTTTCCTTTTCAATAATAGGAAATAATTTGGCAAACATATCATCAAGACCGGTATAATCCGATGTTGATAATGATAACAATGATAACTCCTTATAACCAGTATTATTTAGTGAAGCAATAATTTGATCTGCAACATTTTCCGGAGCACGTTCTCTTACAGGTCGATAAATCATTCCCGCATTACAAAACCGGCATCCCTGAGTACAGCCTCGCATAATTTCAGCAACTAACCTATCCTGAGTAATTTCTATAAGTGGAATAATTGGTTTTTCCGGATAATATTCATTTTTTAACTCAAATACACGATTCGCAATTATTTGTGTCGGTATTTTGGAATTCTTCGGAGATGGAATTGAATAATAGCCATCCTTGTCATTATAATCATATAGTGCCGGAGCATAAATTCCCGAAAATTTTGATACTAACTCCAGCAATATGTCTTTTTTAGAAATTTTGTTTTTTCTCTTTTCTGCGATAAATTTGACAACCGGGGGCAATATTTCTTCACCATCACCAATAAGGAAAAAATCAATAAAAGGAGCCATTGGTTCAGGATTATAGGCGTTTGTTCCACCTGCAATAACAAAGGGATCTTCTTGTGTGCGGTCTTTGGAAAAAATCGGAATTCCTGCCAGGTCAATCATATTTAATACATTGGAATAACATAATTCATAGGAAAAAGTAAAACCCAGCAAATCAAAATCTTTAATATCAGAATAGGACTCAAGAGAGTAAAGAGGAATATTAAATTCTCTAAGCTTGTTTTCAAAATCAGGCCATGGAGCGTACACTCTTTCTGCCGCGATATCAAAATGTTTATTGAGAATATTATACAAAATCTGAAATCCATAATAAGACATTCCCAGATCATACAAGTCAGGATAAGCCAGAACTATTTTGGCTTTAACATCAGATAAATTTTTCTTAATAATATTGAATTCCTGGCCAACATAACGCCCCGGTTTTTCTACAAATGGCAGGATTGTATTAAATAATTTTTCTTTGTCTATTCTATTCATCTTCAAAATCCTTTTAAAAACAACAAATTTTTTATTAATATAAAGTAAAGTAAGATAAACCATAATCCAACTCTTTTTCAAAACATTTATAAAGATTTATTCGTAAAATTTACAGACAGAATGTTATTACAACTTCACAAAACAGCTTTTTTCTTGCAAAGTAAAATAATTATAATTAATATTACTGCCATGAAATCGAACTTTACAAGAAGCCTGAACATTCAAACCAAAAAATCTTGGTTATGGTGGCGTATAGATTATAAAAAATTCAGGTTTGATGATTTCTAACTACATTTAAAAAACAACAAAATAACAAAAAAATATAAATCGCATACCTGAACAGGATGCGATTTTTTTATTTATTAATATATAAAAAAACAAAAGGAGAAAATAATGACAACGAATTTACCAAATTCAAAAGGATACTTTGGAGAATATGGCGGAAGTTTTTTACCGGAAACTCTTCAAAAAATTATTGATGAAATAACTGAGTCCTATTTATCTATCAGAAAAGATGAAAATTTTATCAAGGAATTGAAAGATCTTTACCAATTTTACGTTGGACGCCCCAGTCCGGTTTATTATGCTAAAAATCTTTCTCAGATTCTTGGAGGCGCCCAGATTTATTTTAAACGGGAAGACCTGAATCATACCGGAGCACATAAAATAAATCATTGTCTTGGTGAAGCCTTGCTGGCAAAAAGAATGGGTAAAAAGAAAGTTATCGCAGAAACCGGAGCCGGGCAACATGGTGTTGCTCTGGCAACAGCAGCAGCTCTTGTAAATCTGGAGTGTGATATTTATATGGGAGAAATTGATATCCAAAAAGAACATCCCAATGTTATACGCATGAAAATTCTAGGCGCCAAGGTCATTCCGGTCACACAGGGAACCAAGACATTAAAAGATGCTGTTGATGCTGCTTTTATGGCTTATATGCAAGATCCGGTAACCCAATTTTATGCAATTGGATCAGTTGTGGGGCCTCATCCTTTCCCAATGATGGTTAGGGATTTTCAACAAATTGTAGGCGAAGAGGCAAGAGAACAATTTCAGGCAATGACCGGAAAATTGCCCGACAATCTGGTTGCCTGTGTTGGTGGTGGATCTAATGCAATTGGACTTTTTACAGCCTTTCTTGATGATGAGGATGTGGATATTTATGGAGTTGAACCATCAGGCCGGAGTTTTAAAACAGGTGAACATGCAGCTACACTTACAAAAGGAAAACCTGGTATTATTCATGGATTTAAATGCTATTTATTACAAAATGAAAATGGTGAACCTCAGGAAGTATATTCTGTAGCCAGTGGCCTGGATTACCCGGGCGTGGGTCCACAACATAGTTATCTAAAAGACATCGATCGGGTAAAATATAAAACAATAAATGACAATGAGGCGATTGAAGCATTTTTTGAAATTTCCCGTAAAGAAGGTATTATTCCGGCACTTGAAAGCGCACATGCTATAGCATATACAATTAAAATGGCAAAAGAGTTAAGTGCTGATAAAACTATCCTGGTTAATCTTTCCGGTCGGGGAGATAAAGATATCGACTTTGTGGCAGAAAAATATGGTAAGAAATATGGAATATAAGCAGCATCAGAAACCAGTCACCGGTAATGAGATTATCAAAATGTGATACAACTCATATGAATTATTTTCAAAATGGTTAACTTAACAACGGATTATCCCCAAAACCCACTACCCTCCAGTCCAGATTGACACCCATCAATCTGGACTACTTTCTTTTTGTATAAATTACCATAGTTTTATTGTAATATCCGAATCATGTATTTTATGACAATTTAAAAATATCTGAAATCCAATTTAAGATCCACAAAATCATCCTTATTCATTTATTAAAATACAAATTTGTGCCATTTCCAAGAATTTAGGGAAAACATTATTCAATATATAAATACATTCTTTTGGAAAATAATTAAAAGCTTTGTCTATATATTTTTTTTTATACCTGAATTGTTTATATTATATAAAATACAGGAGATTAATATGCAAAGCCTAAAACTTTATTTTTTACCAATTATAATTATTGTTTTTTCAATAACCTTGTGTGCTCAATTTAGCGAAGTAAATATCGATATCAAAGCCGACAAACTACCACAGAAAGAAAGATATGATCTAAAAACACTACAACGTGATTTGAAAACATATTTTACAAATTATAAATGGATCGAAAACACCTATGGGATTGACATTCCTTTAAACATTAATTTGTTTCCTCAAAGTGTTAACAATACGGGTTTTGAACGAGTCTTTACCGGACAACTACTGATTACACCGGTTTCAGGTGATCAACGAATTTTTGAAAAAAATTTCAAATTTGTTTATAATACAAATGATCCTCTTTTACATTCTGATATGTTTCATTCCCTGACAACTGCACTTGATTTTTTCGCTTATCTTTTAATTGCCGGGGAATTAGACACTTACGATCCTTTGGGCGGAAATAATATTTACTCAAAAGCAAGAGATATAGCAAGCAGGGCTCTTGTTTCAGAAAGGCCAACTGGTTGGAAGGACAGAATAAACGATCTTGATGAAATTGTACGAATTCGAAATTATAGGCTGTTTAAATATTACTACTGGGCAATTTTTGACAAAATTGACTCAGATGAGACCAAGCAGGTGATTGAATTAATTGATAAAGCCCTGAATTACCTGGAAGATACTTTTTCGGTAAACGCAAGAGAAAGAAATACTCACATTTTTTTAGATGCCCATGCCAGGGATTTTATTCTGAACATCAAAGATTTTGGAACAACAAAACAGGCAGAAAAATTAATTTCGCTCGATCAGGATAATAAAAAATTATATCGGACTATTTTAGATCAAAAAGACTGATTTTATCTTATAATATAAAAAAGCCATCATCTGAATATCCGGTGATGGCTTTTTAATAAAATAAAATTGACAATTTCGTAAAAAGTAAATTTGCTGTAATTCTGAATGAGGTACGAATGTTTACAATCAGGTTTTTGACTGAAAGAATCTCCTACAATTATCGACGAGATTCTTCGTTGCTACGCTGCCTCAGACTATGTCCGGCTTTCGACGGAAAGACAGCCTCGAACCTTTTTACGATTCCATCAAAATTACCTTAATTATATAACAAAATATTTACGATTGTAACAATATCCAAAACATTAACAATACCATCTTTGTTAATATCTGCCGCCCAAAGTTGATAATTATCGGGTTCATCAATACCAACTAAAAAGTTAACAATCATCACTATATCAGCAATATTGATATCTTCATCCTGGTTAATATCTCCTACCATGAAACTTGAGTCCATAAACTGGACATTACTAAAGACATATTCGCCAGATTCAGGAACGGGAACCGGTAGTTCAGCGCATATCTCTGTAAAACCGGTTAGTACATTAGTCACCTCAAAATAATTTACAGAACCATGTGATTTTTCACCTTCAGCATCATCATAATAGACAACATTCCCGCCAGATGTAACAGTAATGTCGTCAATCAACAATCCAAAATACGCAGAGTTATCGGCAGAACACCAGCCCGGATCAGAGCCAAAAGCAATTCTGATCTGAACAGTCTCACCTGCATAAGCAGACAAATCAAAAGATGCTTCCTGCCATTGTGGATGAAACCCACCCCATCCCGGAATGTTAGTACCTTCATCATTATATCCCCAGCCATAACCACTGGAAAAATCATACGCCGGAGAGCCATTCAGCACACTATAGGTCTGAAAACCATTAGTCGAAATTCTTACATTAGCAGCATCCCAGCCATCATAACCATCACTCGAACCAGGATCTTCTATGGCATAACTTAGCATAAAAGTTAAATTACAGTCACCTGTACCCAGGGTTATCTCCGGAGTATCGAGGAACATTAACCAGCCATTATCATACCCTGGCAGATCTTCATCGGCACACCACCAGGACTTTCCGGAATAAGCATGTTGCATGGATCTATGCCAGAAAAAACGGCGGTCTTTAGTTTTTAGAAAGACCTGATTGTTTGGTGGAAGATCAAGAAAATTGAGACCATCTGTTAAATCAATAACCACATTTTCTGTGGGAAATGGTTGCCCGACCATTTTTCTTAAACTCCAATTGAAAAAATTCTTAGACCATACAGGATTATCATTGTTACCTATTCCAAAAGATGTACTGAGAGCGGCGCGATCATCGTAACTTATATTAAATTTGGAGACAAGTTGTGCTTCATAATCAATTTTATCTATTGAATAATAAGCATATCCATGACAGAGGGTTGAAGATTGCATAGCCTCATAGGACATCCAAAAATATCCACTTTCTCCAAAAGAAGGGCCCCAGGAATTAGCAACTTTAAAAGCTCCGGTTCCATCAGAAGTTACCCTGTTATCATCATATCCACATACACAAACCGCATGACCACCACGTATATCGCCATAAACATCATTTACACAATATGTATTATTATAATTTCCAATATTATCAAAATTGGGGTAAACACTAATTCCAATAACAGCACAATCATTAGATAATAAATGGGTTTTTAGCTCATTAACGCCATTATCAAAATATATTGCGTGTGTCTCTTCTGTTCTAAATGGAATACCCATAGTATATTCATCTTCACCAGGTAAATTTGTATAATTCATATCAGTATAGGGCATATCTTCCCAACTACAACATCCTAAATCTTCGAATAGTTTGAAAGCATCGCTAATCATTGAGCCTTTATCCTCACCACCATTGATTTGATTATACACAAAAGCCGGGCTAAACAGATTATCTGCATCATTAACATTCCATCCGTGTTCAACCCATTCCTGGTAAGTTTTATAATAATATGCTGTAGCCCAGGCAGTACATGAACCCTGGCCACCCTGATTATCAATTGGAGGAAAATTTTCGGATAGATCTATAGAGGATTTATAATCGCCGGTAAATTTTGGGGTTGATCGTTTTATCCAATCCGGAAGAGAGGTTTCTTTGATACATCCCAAGCCAACAACGTCACCATTTTTCAAAACAATAGTTGACTTTGTGTTTTTTTTCTGTACATCCTGTTGCTTTTCTGCAATTAATAAAACAGAAAATAAAAACACAAAAATTAATAAAAGAACAGGATTTAATTTATTTTTTTTCATATACCTCCCAAGGCAACTAATCAATTTAAACACTTTACCAAAAACAGCACATTTAATTAACCCGCCACTCCTGCGGTATTTTTTCATGTTTTTGCGTAACAATATAAAATAGCAATTAATTAGCCGCAAAGTATTTTTTAAAAAATTATTTTTAATCTAAACATTTATTCAATTGGACTGATAATAAAGGATAGAAACATGTTGATATGTTGTTTTGTGTGTTTTTTGATAATTGTCTGACATAGTGTTTATTGGTAAAGTTCCAGATTAAAACCGGATAAAACAGGACTGTTATTTATTTTCTTCGGTACAACACTACAACTTATTATTTTCTTAATACGTTTCTTGCTTTTATGTTTTTTGAGACATTATAAAAAATATATTTTATTTAACAAAAAAATTAAATATTTTATAGCTGAAGTAAGGGGTTACTTTGTGAAAATTTTTCATTTATGGCTAAGTGAAAAAACACGCTTAGTTGTTTTACTATTTATTTTAACATCTTTTGCTATATCAGAAATTCCGGAAAACTACTATGAGAATTCGGAGGGGAAAACAGGAGCAGCCTTAAAATCCGCCTTATATCATATTATTAAAGGACATACGCAATACCCATATACAAGTTCCCAAACTGACGTTTGGGATATTTTAGAAGACACCGATCAAGACCCTCAAAACTCAAATAATATTTTATGCCTTTATACTGGCTGGTCAAGATTAAAAAGCAGTCATCCCGATGGTTGGAACAGAGAGCATGTTTGGTCAAAATCACGAGGGGATTTTGGTACCGACATTGGCGCAGGAACAGATATTCACCATTTACGACCAGCTGATTGTTCGGTAAATTCGGCTAAGAACAATCGCTTTTTTGATAATGGTGGTACAATATATGTTGATGGTGATGGCACTACTGAATGTCGGCAAGGCACAAACTGGACATGGGAACCAGGTGATCTGGAAAAAGGTGATGTGGCCCGAATGATCTTTTATATGGCGACCAGATATGAGGGCGAAAACGGTGAACCCGATCTAATTCTTGTCGATTCTATACCTCCCAGCGATACCCATGATCCGGTTTATGGCAAACTCTCTACCCTCCTGGAATGGCATCAGGCAGACACAGTAACCGACTATGAACGCACAAGAAATGATAAAATATATTCCTGGCAGAACAATCGAAATCCTTTTATCGATCATCCGGAATATGCCAACAAAATCTGGGGCAATGATTCTATCACATCTATCCAATTTACTTCAACAAATATTACCAAAAATGAAGCTGACATTAGTTGTGATATTTCACTTTCTATATTGAATGGTTCTTCAACAGCCAATACTACATCTCAAATTATTTTAAAATCCGGTAACAATGAAGATATTGAAAGTTTTTCTACCCAAAATATCACTTTCCCGGCAAATGATTATTCAAACCAAACTGTAACAGTTAATATTACAGACGATACAATTTTAGAAGATGCTGAGGATATTGTATTTGCCATCAGGAATATTAATGGTGGTTCTGCTGCGATTGCTGGTAAAGATAGTTTATTCACACTTACACTTGAAGACAATGAATTCGATGAAAATATTCTTGAGGCAACGGATCTATTTATTTCTGAATATATCGAGGGTAGTAGTTATAATAAAGCTATTGAGATTTTTAATGGTACAGGCTCTTCGATTGATTTGTCAGCATATAGTTTAGAACTTTCATCAAATGGAGCGGATTTTTCCAATTCAATCACTCTAAGTTCAACATTAAACAATAATACTACCTATGTTATTTCTCACTCTAATGCCAGTTCAGAGATCCAATCACAAACAGATATTAACAATACTTCTGTTATTAATTTTAATGGGAACGATCCGGTAAGATTATTGAAAAACAACACAGAAATTGATAGAATTGGCGAAATAGGTGTTGATTTTGGTTCAGATAAAACCCTTATAAGGAAAAGTTCAATTTCTTCACCATCATCTACTTATAATTCCACGGACTGGCTTTCTTTTGCAAAAGATATGACTGACTCTTTGGGAAATCATTCTATGATTACAAGCGCCTCAGGTGATAATGGCGATTTTCAGGCAAGAGCAATTATTAGAACAACAGGTTTACAAAATTTCGGCAACAACACTTCAGTTGATGTTGATTTCTCAACACTTAGTGGATCCGGCTATGTAAAAGTAAAAAAGTTTAACTCCATGGTGACAGGAACCAACGGCATTCCTGAAAATTATAATATTAGCAATTATTACTGGGAACTAACCAAATCTGACGATATCACCGGTTTTGCAGCTCAAATCAGATTCAATCTTTCTGAAATAACCAATTCGGGGATTATCGATCCAAATAATGTCAAAATTTATAAACGTGAAACCGCCAAATCTACCGATTTTTCTGCAATTTCAATTCAGACTGAAGGAGATGAGTTGGTAACTGAAACAATTACATCTTTTAGTCAAATTACTTTTGCCAGTGAAGAAAATGATTTTTCACTACCTGTTGAATTAAATTCATTCATTATTACCCAAAAAGACGGAAAAGTAATCCTCCGCTGGATTACAGAATCTGAAATAGAAAATCTGGGTTTTATTATTTATAAAGCAACAAAGGAGCAACCATTTTATAAATTAGCAGATTTTATTTCAAATCCTCAATTAAGCGGGAAAGGCACAACCAGCTCAAAATCATTCTATAAATTTGTTGATAATAATGTATTGCCGGGGAATACATATTTTTACAAATTATGCGATGTAGACTTCTCCGGCCAGAAGGAATTTCATCCTGCAGATTCTGTTAAAATTTCTTCCCAACTGTTAAGTTTTCAGTCTCCTTATCCAAATCCCTTCAATTCCACGACTGAAATTCATTACTATTTACCAAATGAAAAACCGGTTGATGTGATCATTTATAATATGTTAGGTCAGCCTGTAAAAATTTTATGTAATCAAATTCAACCATCTGGAAAATATAAATTGAGATGGAATGGCAGGAATGATTCCGGTAAAATCTGTAGTAATGGAATTTATTTTCTCAAATTCACGGCTGGTGACTATTTTAAAACCTGTAAACTTATATTTCTGAAATAGTTTTTTACCGTTAATTGGCGGGAATACACTCTAATTAATAACAAGAAGAATATTTTAAAAGACTTTATTTTGCTTTTTTGATGTATTTAATATTTTGAGGCAAAATTATTTTTCCAGGCTGATTGATCTCTGGTTTTACTCTAAAAATTGTGACACCACAATATTTCCCGAGATCCGTTTTTTGATCTACCCATTTTTCAAATGGTGTATCAAAAGTTGTCATTTTACTGTTTGACGATTCCCGAATAACAAGTTGGTCGTCTTTTTGAGCTACAATAGTCATGTGGGCTGAAAAAATATTTTTCTTCTTCGAAAAAATAATAGAAATAATATCACCGGGTTGGATCAAATCTTTTAAAACCTTTAATTTGGAAAAGGGAATAAACCAGGCATCGATCGTTCTATCCGGTTTAATATAATCAAAATTAGTTAAGCCTTTTGATTTAAAAAACTGTTTATGGGAAATTGTTCTCGTAATTGGTTTAGCAAATTTTCCTCCAACACTTTTAGTAACATCATCCAGGAGCCAGCTATTTTCCGGAAGCCAGTCAGCAACTGTATAATGATTCCTGGTTTTGATCCCAATAACACCATTTTGATAACGAATATTCTGCAGATTATTAAAAAAATGACTCCAGTTATCTGAAATAGATAATGCCAGTACATGTTCACACAAAACCATGCAATTGGTTTGACGAAAATTTACCAATGGATAGGGCTCATAAATAGCATAGGGCCCATCGCCTGTGCATTTTGAATCATAATCCATATCGAGAAACATTTCAGAAAACAGGTTTATCCTTTGGGTAACTGTTAATGATTTTTGCTGAATTTCAACCAGCAATGAATCAATTTGCTTATTGCTCATTTGATTAAACCTGGAAGAGTTCATGGATAACTCTCCAAAAGCAAATTGACAAAACAAAAGTGATAATATTACAAGGCTTATTTTTTTCATAATAATTTTATTCCCGGGTGGTTTGTTTTTTATCTTCTGCAGATTGTTTTGGATAAAAGGTTTCTACTCGTCTGGAGCGGATAAAATAGGTCCTCCAAACTGCACACCACAGCATAGTTTGTACTGTTCCGGCCAAAATCAATGTGTTTTCCTCTGTCCATTTCCAAGCATTTTGGTTCAAAAGTGAAAGAGTAAAAATAAAAAAATAGACAAAGGCAATAATGAAAAGATAATATAAAAAATTTGTGATTTTTTCCGGAATTACTGGATTAGGAATTTCTATAATTCTTACTATTTGATAAAGAATATAAATCTCTGCGCCGGTTTTTCCAAGGGCAAGAAAATTATCAAGCAATTGTCCTTCTGAAAATAAAACCTGAAAAAGTGCAAATACTATCATAAGAGCATATATAATATTCAGATAGCATATCATCTGGAAAAATCGTAACCAGCCACCGAATTCATTAAAAGGTTTAATTGTCATTGTTTTGATAACTCTTTGATGTTAATAATTAATTTCTGGACCTGTCTTGCAAGGAAAGAGACAAAGTAATCCCCTTTTTTAATAAAATACGTTTAAAACGTTGCTCATAGATTTCTGAATAATGTTTTTCTTTATTAGGATAGCGCTCTAAAATTTGCTGCCTTGCAGATTCAAGAAAAGAAACTGCCTCTTCTTCAGAAAAATCTCCATTGGTTAACTTGTGACAAACCAAATCCGAAAAACGACGTAACCATCTCTGCTGCGAAGAATCTTTTTTGTATTGGTCCATTTGTGAATTAATTTTTTTCATATTATTTCTATTGTTATCTCAATTAATATTATAAACTTCTGGTTTGCGATCTTTAAAAAGGTGATTAAATGTTGTCACGTTTTTGTCGTCAGATTCCCGGGTATCAATTTCTAATACCAAAACCTCTTCTTTATCAATCGAAAGACTACCTAATCTTTGGCCATCAGGGCTTGTGACCTGGCTTTTTCCGGTGAATGTTAATGATCCGGAGTTTCTTTTTTCTGTACCAATCCTATTGGCTGTAGCGGTAAATATTTTATTTTCAATACTACGTGTAATCATAGCATCCTGACAAAATGGTAAAACCAAATTAGCACAATGAGCTAACAACTGCATGTTCTGCAAAGCCAATGAACGAGCCATCTCCGGAAATATCCAATCAAAACAAACCATAACTCCAACCCGAACACCACATATTGTGAATATTTCGGATGTTTTTTTTCCGGCCGAGAACCATTTTTTTTCTTCAAAAAACAAGTGAACTTTTTGATAACTACCCAGGAATTGTCCCTTGTCGTAAACTATTGCACTATTAAAAAATTTACCGGAATTCTGCTCTGCTACTCCGGCGATGATCGCAGTGTTTGCTTCTTTGCTGAGGGTTTCAAAATAATTACCTGTGTAGCCCATTGGAAATTCTTCCGCCAATTCTGCAACTTCTTTTTTATCTATGAACTGATATCCGGTTGTACATAATTCCGGTAATATCCAAAGATCAACATTCTTATACTCAGTGATATATTTCCGGATTTTGTCCAGATTTTGTTGTTTTTCCCCCCAAAGGGGATTGAATTGTAACAGTCCAATATTCATAAAGCTAAATAAAATTATATATTAAATTTAATATAAAGAGAAAATATAAGAGAACAAACACAATTCCTTTGGTACGTGTTAAACGTTTACCCCAAAATAAAAAAACCGCCAATAAAAAAGTACATCCCAACATTATCAAACTATCAGTTTTAATTATTCGTTCATCAACCTGCAAAGGGTTTATAGTCGGAATCACTCCCAGCACAAAAGCAGTATTAAACAAATTACTACCAATAATATTTCCTATAGAAATATCATCTTCTTTTTTAATCATGGCTAATACACTGGTAAAGATTTCGGGTAGTGAAGATCCAAGAGCAACTATTGTCATGCCTATTACCAATTCGGAAATATGAAAAATATTAGCGATTTCAACAGCGCCTTTCACTGTAAAATTCCCTCCGAAAATCAGCATAAAAATACCAAGGACTGTCATGACACTATTCTTTATTAAATGGCCGGATTCAATTTTCTTTAATTTTGAATCATTCACAAAATTGATAGTCCTGGCATTATAAATATTATACCCCATATAAATGCTAAAGAATGTAAATAATATTATTCCATCTATCCTGGTTAATTTTCCATCCAAACACATGAGTACAAACAAACCGGAAATGAAAATTAGTACCGGCATATCTAATTTAAAAACCCGTTTTAACGGGGTAATAGGATGAATAATGGCTGCAAATCCGAGAGCTAAAAAAATATTTGATATATTACTTCCAATAATATTCCCGGTACTAATATTATCAATCTTTTTTATAGCACTTATTAAACTAATAACAAATTCCGGCATTGAGGTGCCAAGAGCAACAATTGTCAAGCCAATTACAATTTTTTTAACACCAAACCTTACTGCAATCCCGGAACTACCCTTTATCAGATAATCAGCTCCAAAATATAATAAAACTAATCCTGCTGCTAAATACAATAAATACATTAATTCCTGGTTTCTATATATTTGTTTTTATCAATTCACTTCAAAATCTATAAAACTTTAGTGATAATCTGATAACTAAAATTTATGTCATAAATCTAAGCAATTCATTTTTGTTTACAAACAGAATCTTTTTTGAGAAAGAAGATGAATCACAGGGATTTTAACAAATCAATACAAAAAAATATTAAATCAGGACGTTAGTTCAAATAATAAAAAATATCGTTCTTCCGGTTTTACTAACGCTACTTTTGAGTCAAAACAATATTATAACTTGCATCGCCCGATAAAAGAATATAAATTGCCAAAAGTATTAAGTAATAATAAGGTGAGAAAGATTCTTAAATCATCGACCAATAGGAAACATAAATCCATTTTGATGTTAATATATTCCACTGGTCTAAGAAGGAGTGAATTGCTTAATCTTATTAGTTTTTAGTGCTAAGTTTTGAGTTTTGAGTTTTGAGTTTTTAGTTTTAGTTAATAAGAGAGAGAGTAATATGAAGAGAAGTA
>JAOZSR010000026.1:0-13078 GCA_029939575.1 Fidelibacterota bacterium | reverse complement strand
AGTTTTGAGTTTTTAGTTTTAGTTAATAAGAGAGAGAGTAATATGAAGAGAAGTATTATAAAAGAGAAGAGTTTTGAATTTTCGTTGCAAATTATTGAGTTGTATAAGTTTTTACAATCTAAAAAAGAATATATATTATCGAAACAACTATTAAGAAGTGCTACAAGTATTGGAGCAAATGTAAATGAAGCTTTGGCAGCTGAAAGCAGAGCTGATTTTATTCATAAAATGGCTATTTCAAGCAAAGAAGCAAGAGAAAGTTTATACTGGTTAGAATTATTGGAGAAAAGTCAATTGGCAGATTATAATTATAGCAATGAGATAGAATCTTGTAAAGAAATAATAAAAATTTTAACAAGTATTGTTAAAACAACTAAAGACTCAAAATTCAAAACTCAAAATGAACTCAATGAAAAATGAAATAGTAATTTATCAACCGAAGGAAATCTCTACTCGTATTGATGTGCGAATTGAAAATGAAACCGTTTGGCTTACACAGTCTCAAATTGTAACACTTTTTGATAGCAGTAAAGCAAATATAAGTGAACATATAAAAAATATCTTTAAAACCAAGGAACTTGATAAAAGTTCAACTGTTCGGAAAATCCGAACAGTTCATAAAGAAGGTGGCAGGACAGTTACACGAGAATTAATTCATTATAATCTTGATATGATAATTTCGATAGGATATCGAGTTAATTCTGTTCGAGGCACACAATTTCGTATTTGGGCAAGTAAAGTTTTAAAAGATTACTTATTAAAAGGTTATGTGCTAAATAAGCGTATGAACCGCATTGAAGATAATGTTGAGCATTTGACTGAAAAAGTTAATAAGATAGATTTTCAACTGAAAACCAACTTGCCGCCCAAACAGGGTATATTTTATAATGGACAAATATTTGATGCTTATGCATTTGTAAATAATTTATTAAGAGATGCTAAGAAAAATGTAATCTTAATTGATAATTATATTGATGATACAGTACTAACACTTTTTAGCAAATATACTCATATAAATTTTTTAATTATCACCGGTAAAATATCAAAACAATTGCAGTTGGATATTGATAAATACAATAAGCAGTACAATAATTTAAAAGTTGAAACTTCAAAAAAATATCACGATAGGTTTTTAATAATCGACAAACAAAATTATCACATAGGAGCAAGTTTAAAAGATTTAGGAAATAAGATTTTTGCTTTTAGTAAATTAGAAATAAAATTAGTTGTAAATTGAAAATTAATTGTTTCAAAATCCCGAACTACGAATAACCAAACACATTGGGCACAAGCAAGAAAAACAGGCGGAAACATAAAAATGGAAAAGAAAACTAAAAAAATATTTGTTAACAGCATTTCTTTATTACTATTTTTTTTGGTGATTGGTGTTTTATTGTGGCAAACACAAGGACACATCTTTTTCTTATTTAATTTTGGATATATCGGCATAGCTGCTGCCACCGGCGAGTTACTATTTGCTATTCTTCCAAAGGAGAAAAAAGTAATAGGAAGAAAAATAAGCCAACTGTTAATTGGACTATATATGTTAGGAGTTTTAGGCTTCCTTGGTCATGAAAATATGCAAATTGAAGGATTCTTTCTTTATTTATTAGCAGGGATTTTCTCTGGACCAGTTTTACATTTTTTAATTGCCAAGATAGGTGGCACCTTATTATTTGGCCGTGGTTGGTGTAGTTGGGCATGTTGGACTCCTATGGTTCTGGATTTTTTACCCTGGATGAAACCCAAACACGGTAGATTGAAATATTGGGGTATAATTCGCTATTTACATTTTATCATTGCATTAACTTTAGTATTAATTCTCTGGTATGGTTTACAAATCGAGAACTTTGATAAATATACATTTTATAAATTTAATTGGAGAATGTTATTATTTGGCAATTTGTTATATTATGCAGTAGCAATTTTTCTATCTTCAATTTTAAAAGATAATCGGGCATTTTGCAAATATGTATGTCCAATACCAGTATTAATGAAAATTGGTTCTCGTTTTTCATTATGGAAAATAGAAATTGATAAAGATGGTTGTATTAAATGCGGATTATGCGAGAAAAATTGCCCGATGAACATAAAACTATTGAGTTACATGAAAAATAACCAGCGAGTTCTCTCGACAGAATGTATTGGGTGCCAACAATGCATAAACATTTGCCCTGAAAATATAATCAGATATACCAAAAAATTAGATGTTGGTTTTAAAGAATGTTTAAATTTTAAAAATGAGAATAGTGCACAAACAATTAAAATACAAAAATTATGAAGAAATTAATTAAAAAGATTATCAATATATGGTTGATATATTGGAACCGAAAAAGAAAATCGAAATTTAGAAATAAATCTACCAATGAAGTTTTCACAAAAATCTATAAGGATAACCATTGGAAAAGTTCAGAAAGTATTTCCGGGAAAGGTTCGGGACATGAACAGACCAAATCACTTATAAAAAATTTGGAGAAATTGCTAAATGATATGAACATAACATCTACATTGGACATTCCTTGTGGTGATTTTAAATGGATGCAAAAAGTCGATTTTTCGAAAATTGATTATATCGGAGCAGATATTGTCGAAGAGTTGATAAAAAATAATAAAAAGCAATATAACGAGAAAAACAATTTTAAATTTATTGTCCTTGATTTAATTAAAGATACATTGCCTAAAAGCGACCTAATAATTGTAAGAGACTGTCTTGTTCATTTTTCCTATGCAGATATTTTCACAGCAATTAAAAATATAAAATCTTCCGGTTGTAAATATTTCCTGACAACTACATTTCCAAACCATCATTTAAACCATGATATAATAACAGGAGATTGGAGAACATTAAATTTACAGGAAAAACCATTTAATTTTCCAAACCCAATATTGGTGATTAATGAAAATTGTACTGAAGGGAATGGAAAATACAAAGATAAGTCAATGGCATTATGGAAATTGAGTGAAATTTAATTACCGTTAATAGGCATTAAAAAGAATTTGACAGATAATACTAAAAATGAAGATATTAGCAATAAATAAAATTATTTGTAAATTGAAAATGAAGAGAATATTTGTAAATATTATTTTGGTTGTATTTTTTTCACTACCATTCATTTTAAAAGGGTGTAGCAATCCTTCTGTTGATTTCACAACAGAAGAAGTGGTTTTTAGGAATAATTTAGATGGAGCCATTCTTTCCGGAACTTTTACAAAACCAGTTGGTAAAGATAAATTTCCGATCGCAGTTCTAATTTCTGGTGCTGGACAGCAAGATAGAGATGAAACAGTTTATGGACATAAACCATTCAAAGTTTTAGCAGAATTTTTGTCAAATAATGGGATTGGGGTTCTAAGATATGATGATCGTGGTATTGGTAAATCAACAGGAAATGTTTGGAATGCAACATTAGAAGTACAGGCAAGCGATGCGTATGCTGGAATTAAATATTTAAAATCCAGAAATGATATTGACAATAATCAGATTGGTATTATTGGTCATAGTCTTGGTGCTATGCAAGGGACAATTCTTGTTAGCAAATATCCCGACATTTCCTTTCTTGTTTTGCTTGGTGGAATTGGAATTCCCTGGATAGAAAATCATATAGAAGCAGATAAATTGTCAAATACAATAAAGGGTGAACCAATTGAAATCATAGAAGCAGGAACTACATTGTTGAAAACATTGTGCGATGAGATGAAACAAACACCTGATAGTCAAAGTTATCAAATCACCAAAAACAAACTAATCCATATAGTAGAAGAATGGCAATTGTCATTAAAAGGAATAGCAAAAACAAAAATAGAGGAATTTATAAAATCAAATCCTGCTTTTTTTATTAATACTATTGCAGAAGAGTATTCTACTCCTATTTATATTTCCTGCGCCAAGTTTGAGCCACTGAAATATTTAACAAACATAAAATGTCCTGTTCTTTCAATAATTGGGGATAAAGATGTGCAAGTTATATCTGAAAATAATGATGCCATTAAAAACAGTCTTGAAAAGAGTGGAAACAATAATCATAAAATAATTACTCCAAAAAATATCAACCATATGATGCAGAAATGTGAAACCGGATTAATTAGTGAATATGCAGATATTGATGAAGACTTCAATTTAAAAATTATGATTGAAATTTCAGAATGGATTATTGAAAAAACGAACACAAAATAATAAAGGTTAATTTTTTATCTTATTTTTATGAATCAATATTCTGAATGATTTCTTTGAAATATGCTACAATTGAAAGGCAATGTAATAATTGGGACCTATTTTTTTCAAAGGAAGTCTATTGTGATCAGTCAATCAATCTAAAATTATCTTTTTAAGGAAGCCACCTACTTACTGCAACTTATGACGCTTAACAAAGTATCCGTAAAAATACAGTATATTCAGTATTATGTAGCTAAACATTTTATTTATTGCTGCTTTGATTGACTGAGAACCAACTGTTAAAAATATAATAATTGTTGATGCCTGACGGACAATAACAAACTTACTTTCTGCTTTGTTATTTCTCGCCTTTTAGTTTAAACGCTACCGGTATAGATATCCAGACGCCCACATTTTTATCTCTATGTTTTGCTGGTTTAAACATTGTCTTTTTTAAAGCATTAATTGCGGCTTCATTTAATCCGGAATCCGGAATTCCTTTTAATACCTTACACTTTTCAACAACACCATTTTCATTAACAAAACTCTGAATAATCACAGTTCCTTCTATTCCGGCGTTTTGTGCTGCTTCAGGATAGATTACATTTTTCTGTATTGCTACAAAACCACCTATTGGAGAAGGTGGATCATCAAAAGGAATAAATTTTTGATCTGATGCATTTTTTTTTGAATCTTTTTTAAAAACTACATTTATATTAATATTTTGGGTTTTTGATTTCTTTATCATCGATATAAAATCATCATTTTGTAATGTTTCTATAGCTAGTTGGTCTACATTTTTTTTCCCACTACTAGTTTTTATTACATATTTAGAATTGTCCCAGGTACTACCAACTTTTACATTTACCAGAACAGAATCATTTATATTTTGTGAAAATATATATGTATTTAGAGTTTCAATATTTGGTTCAACAACTTCTGGTTTGTTAGTTTCAATACCCACAAAGGATTCGCAAGCAATAATCACTGTCATTATTAAAATTAGACTACCTATAGTCAATATCTGAATTTTACTCAGGTTTTTGACTACCTTTTCTTGTCTGTTTATTAAATACTCAATACGTTTAATAATAATTTTTTTGGAGAAAATAAATCCATTTGCAAGGATTGGATATTTTTTCTGTTTCAGACAAAATTCAAGATAATCAATAATTTTTCTACTATAATTTTTAGGATTGGAATTAATTGCTTCTACAGCCATATCATCACAAATTATTTCCCTATAATAATTCAAAAATCCTGAAGCAATTAGCACAATCGGATGAAAAAAGAATGCAATTGTAATGATATTCTGTATTAAAATCATCAAAAAATCATTCCGCTTAACATGAGCAATTTCATGAGCAATTATAAATTCAATTTTATTAAAATCACTATTCTTAGGTAAAAATATTCTTGGTCTCAGAATACCTATTGTAAAGGGTACAGCAACATTTGCTTCATAAATCTGAATGTTTTTATCAATTTTATAATGATTTTTTAGTTTATCAATTACTGTGCTGCTTATCTCAATTTTAGACTGAAGTATTTTGCGAAATGCAATAGAATTGACAATCAATTTAATCATGAGAAAAGATGCTATTCCCATCCATGTAATAAAGAATAAACTCTGATATAAGTTGAATGTTGGTACAATTGTCTGGGTAAATGCTGTAGCAATAACTGCAGGAATTTCAATTGTGTAAATCTGTGGCGTTTGAATATTGATAATGTCTGATGGTATTAATGCTTTAACTAAAACAATAGTCCATAATATATAGTGAAATCTTGGAGATTTCTTTTTGAAGAAAAGAGAAAAAATTGCTGCAGGAATTGCCAAAAATAAAATCTCTATGGAATTAGTGAAAAAATAATCAGCCCACTTTTCCAGAAATCCATTATAGGTAAAAATAAAACTATTCACTCTATTCTTCCTTATTTTTAATCAACTGTTTCAATTTATTAAGATCATCTTCATCTATTGTATCCATATCAAAAAGGAATGCAGCCAGATTGGAGAAAGAACCTTTGAAAGCTTTTTCTACAAAGGAATTTGTTTCTTTTTCCAGCATATCATTTTCTGCTATTATTGGAATATAAAAGTTCACCTTTCCATCTTTATGTTTTGCCAGAAATTTTTTATCGACCATTCGTTCCATATATGTCTGAACAGTAGTATATGCACGTTCATCTTTTCCGGTTAATTGGGAATGAACATCTTTTACAGAAATCTGAGGATTTCTCCAGATTATTCGCATGATGCTCCACTCGAAATCTGATAATGAATTTTTTTTCAACTTTTTTCTCCTATAAATTCTGGTGATTTTATCATCCCGAGATTGTTGAGGGATGCCAGGTCCTCAATTTGTAAAAAGACTATGACTAATATTTCCAACTTAAATAAATATACAAACTATTAAGTTTAGTAATCAGAATATTTCTTCTATTTTTCATAAAATACTCCAATCAACTATCTGCTTTCATTCTTTGTCAAAAATAATCTCTCTTTAATCTCCTGAATGCGATATTCAGCATACCCAACCATTTTTTCATCACCCTCATTTTCATCAGTAATAAAATCTTCATAATATTGTATCGTTAAATTATCATCATCAAAATATTTATCATGCAAAACTGCAATATAGTATTTTATTTCTGGCGCATTAGGATCTAAAATTAATGCAGCCTGATAATAATCAAAAGACTCGTCATACCTCTGCTGACTTTCCATTGTCATTGCTAATCGAATATAAATTTCCGAAAAATAACTTGGTGTACTTTGGACTATCGTTTTTGATAAAAATTCTTCTGCTTTATCAAATCTTGATAATTCCATATTAGTTAATCCTAAGAAATAAGTTGTCAAACCCTTGGTGCTGTCTTTGTCAAAAGATTTCATTAGCATTAAATCAGCATACTTGGGTCGATCAATATAGTAATAGCACATTCCGAGTTTTTGGTATTCTTTAAAGGTTCCTTTACCTGCATTAATTACTTTTGTATAGTATGGAATTGCTTCTTTGTACTCTTTCAAGTTAAATATTATTGCCGCATAAAATAGATTTAAATCCAATCTTTCCGGATATTTTGTTAATTCAAACTTAAATATTTTTTTAGCATGTTTATAATCTTTTATATTGTAATATATCCTTCCCAATAAAATATGTGCCTGTAAGTTTTCCGGATTATTTTTACAAACTTCTTCCAGATATTTCCTGGCAATTTCATATTTTTCCAAATTAAAAGCACACTGGCCTAATTTAAAAAGAGCTATATCTTCCATTGATGAAATTTGTAGTAATTGCCGATAGATTTCACTTGCACTGATAAAATCATTTTCTGACTCATAAATTTTAGCCAGATTCAACTTTGCGGCAATATTACTACTATCCGTTTCCAGTACAAAATTAAAGTGCTCTTTTGCCAAAGAAAATCTTTTTAGAGCCATATAGCTATTACCTAACGCCAGATGGCATTTAATATTATCTGGTTCATATTTTAATAATGTTAAAAACGATTTACTTGCTTCAGCGTGAAGATATAGTGTCTGGTTTATTTTTCCAAGAGTATAATAAAAGGGATAATTTTTTTTATCACTTTTTATATGTGATTCCAATAAAGAGACACTTTTCAGATATTTTCCTTCATTTATAAGAGTTTCAACAGAATCGGGGATAGTAGTTTGTGCATTTAATATTGAGATTAATATTAAAATAAAAAAACAAAAATATGAGCGAAATTTTTTATCCATTATTAAATTCCTTTTTTGAAAACAAACAGCAACTACAACTGTAGTAAATATACATACTACACTTGTAGTTGTCAAGTATGTATTTTTTTAATGGGAACAATTCTAATAAAATCTCCGGAAAATATAGCAGAGATTTTAAAAGATATTTCTAAATTGATACTTGTGAAAGTTGCCACTGAGACTAAAAAACTATCACTTTGAAAAATGGAGATATGAGTTTCAAAAATCAGTATTATTCATGATTTTCACAATATATTTTAGTATATAAGTATTATTTTAAAAAAAACTATCTTACATGGCAACAATATTGTTTTAACATTGTCTATTAAAAAGTATGGAAAAAATATCAATAATAAGACAAAGGTGAAGAGATGAAGAAATGGAAAATGGTATTGGTAATTATTATTGTTTTGGTTATCGGCGGATTAATTACAAAACAAGTAGTTGCAAATAGAAGTACAAAAAACAATAAAGGATACAAAACACTTACTTTGGAAAAAGGTACAATTGTAGAAGAGGCACTTGCAATTGGAACAATTACACCTGAAAATGAAATTCAAATAAAATCAAAAATTCCGGGTATTGTTGTTAAAAGATATGTTGAAGTAGGTGACCGGGTTCAAAAAGGCGATTTGTTAGTAAAAATCTTACCAGATCCAACTCCCAGAGAATTGACCGAAGCAAGACGAGATTTGCAGATGAAGGAAGTTTCTTTGAAAAATGCAAAAGTCCAATATGACAGAAATTATGAGTTACTTAATAAGAATCTTGTAGCAGAAGAGGTTTTTGAAATTATAAAACTTAAATTTGACCAGGCAAAATTATCCAGAGACCTTAGTAAAGATAGATTATCATTAATTGAAAAAGGTCATGCGGGAAAAGTTGAATCAGTTGTAAAATCTTCAATTACCGGAACAGTTTTGGAAAAATTTGTTAATATAGGCGATCCGGTTGTTCCATTAACCTCATATCAACAAGGCACTCCGCTTTTTACATTGGCCGATATGACAAAACTGATATTCCGTGGTACAATTGATGAAATCGATGTTGGAAAAGTAAATGTAGGTGTAAAGGCAGAAATGGAAATAGGCGCTTTGCCCGGGAAATCAATCCTTGGTGAAGTAATCCGTATTTCTCCCAAAGCCCGCAAAGAAAATAATGCTACAGTATTTGATATTGAGATCCAAATCCTGGATACACGTGGTGTAAATCTCCGGGCAGGATATTCCGCAAATGCAAAAATAATACTCAATAAAGTAGAAAGTGTACTGACAATTCCGGAAAGATTACTTACTTTTCAAAATGATTCAATATTTGTTGAAATAGAAGATACTACCACAGGAACAATCAGTAAAAAACAGATTGTAATAGGCCTGAGTGATGGAATTAATGCTGAAGTCAAGTCTGGAATAACAGAAGATGATTTGCTGGTAGAACGCCCACCAAAAGAAATTCAATAAAGGAAAATTAAAGTGATAATCAAAAATATTATCCAAATCCTGCGTGAATTGACCAAACAGAAATTGCGAACATTTTTAACATTGTTCGGAATTTTCTGGGGAACTACATCTGTGATTTTGCTGCTCTCTTTTGGAATGGCAGTAAAAGCAAACACTTCCAAAACTATGCATGGTATGGGGGAACAGATTTGTATTATTTGGGCAGGAAGAACCAGTATAAGTTATGGTGGATTTCCCAAAGGTAGGAATCTGTCCTGGTATAATGATGATGCACAATATCTGAAAGACAATGTTCAATTAATTGATGATATTTCTCCCCAATATTCTCGCCATGTATCAGTAAATGTTGGATCAAAAAAACAGTATTTCAGTGTAAATGCTGTTTGGCCTGATTTCAAAGAAATGCGAAATATGGTTCCCCGTGAAGGTAGCAGATTCCTCAATCCTTTAGACCAGGAGAAACGCCGTCGTGTAGTATTTATTGGTAACGAAGTAGAAAAAACTATGTTTGGTGAAGAGGATGCGGTTGGAAAGATAATGTATATCGGCGGAACACCATTTACAGTAATCGGTGTAATTATCAAAAAAGAGCAGGATGGTAGTTATAATGGCCGTGATAAGGATGCTATTTTTATGCCGACTTCTACTTATCTTGGAATTTATGGTGATCGGTTTGTGGATAATATGGTGGTACGAGCCAAAGATGTAAATAAAACCGAAGAAATGAAACATGCAATTATTAATGCAATGGCTAAAAAATATAGATTCTCGCCGGAAGATGAACAGGCCTTACCAATTTGGGATACAACTGAGATGGACCAATTTCTCAATACTTTTTTTAATGGTTTTACGATTTTTCTGGGAATAGTGGGTGTAATGACATTAATAGTCGGTGGAATTGGTATTGCAAATATTATGTATGTAATTGTTGAAGAGCGTACATCAGAGATTGGAGTCAAAAGAGCAATTGGTGCAAAAAAACGGTTGATATTATTTCAATATTTGGTGGAAACTTTTATAATTGCCTCGGTAGGTTCTATTTCCGGATTCTTGTTTTCATTACTTTTAATGTTTGCAATAAATAAAGCACCTATTGAAGATTTTGTCGGAGTATTAAAATTTAATCCAACTATTGCATTTACGTCAATATTAATTATTTCTGCTATAACCTTTGTGGCTGGTTGGGGACCTGCAAAACGGGCCTCAACTCTTGATCCGGTTGTAGCAATTAATGGATAGATTATGGCAAAAAAAATAAATGAATTTATGAAAAATCTTCTTCTTGTTCGTCTTTTTGTTCGTGAATTGCGTAAAGAACGAAGAAAAATAATTCTCACTATTGCAGGTATAGCATGGGGAACTCTAACAATTATCCTGCTCCTTTCTTTTGGGCAAGGTCTGGCAACTCAAATGCTACGTGGCCAAAAAGGATTGGGAAATAATATTGTTATTCTTTATGGCGGTCAAACCAGTATGGAATATCGGGGATTGCCGCAAGGAAGACCAGTCTTTTTATACCAGGAGGATTGTGATCTGTTAAAGAAGTCAATTCCTGAAATAGATAGAATTGCAGGTGAATATGATGCCTGGGGTATTACTTATAAATATGGTGACAAAGTAGTAAATGATAGAGCGCGGGGAGTCAGTTCCATTGGATATGAAGATATGCGCTCACATTTTCCTCAACCTGGTGGAAGATTTATCAATGAAATTGATATTAAACTGCGCCGTCGTGTTATATTTATTGGCTGGGATCTGAAAAAAAATCTAATGGGAAATATTGATGCTATCGGGAAAACCATATTCCTGAATGATATTCCTTTTACTGTAATTGGTGTAATGCAAAAAAAGATGCAAATGGGAATGTATGGCGGTCCGGATGGAAATGTTGGAGTTATGCCGGCTTCTACCTATAAAGGAATTTTTTCAAGGAACAGGTTGAACAGAATTATTTACCAGGTTAATGATGTTGACAAATCAGAATTTGTTAATCAGCAGGTGCAAAGAGTGCTTGGGCGAAAAAAACAATTTCACAAAGATGATAATAATGCGCTTCACTATTGGGATGTGATAAAAAATTCTAAGCAGACTGCAATTGCATTTACAGGTATTACTATTTTTCTGGGAGTTATTGGTGCGATGACATTGATAATTGCCAGTGTTGGTGTAGCAAATATTATGTTTGTAACTGTAAGAAAACGTACAAAAGAAATTGGAATAAAACGTGCAATAGGGGCAAAAAAATCATTGATAAAAACTCAATTTATTATTGAAGCATTATTGATTGATTTATTAGGTGGATTTATTGGTGGGGCAACAGCTTATGGAATTATCAAAGCTGTACAAAGCATTCCCCAGGAAAGTGCTGATTTTGGTAAAAATATGGCCATGCAAATTTTGGCAAATCCTGAATTTTCCTGGACTGTGGCGATTAGCACCGGAACAATTCTTGGTTTGGTTGGTTTGATGTCTGGTTTTTTCCCGGCACGCAAGGCAGCGGCTATTGATCCTATAAAAGCATTACATTATGAATAATTTGGAGATATAATTATGATAAAAATGGATAACATTAGAAAAGTTTATAATACCGGAAAAATAGAAGTTGAAGCACTACGTGGGCTTGACCTGCATATTAAAAAAGGTGAATTTATTACTGTGATCGGGCCATCAGGCTCTGGAAAATCTACATTGATGAATATTATGGGTTGTCTTGATAAACCGACAACCGGTGAATATCGATTGAACGGGAAAAGTATTAAGCAACTTAATGATAATGAATTATCAGAATTACGAAATCATGAAATAGGATTTGTTTTTCAGAATTTCAATCTTTTACCCTATGCTTCAGCCTATGAGAATGTGGAAATGCCTCTTCTTTTTGCTGGTGTCGGGGGAAAAATGCGAAAACGAAAGGTTGAATATATTCTCAACAAAGTTGGTCTCAGCGATAGAATGGATCACAGACCAAATGAACTTTCCGGTGGGCAAAAGCAGCGTGTAGCAATTGCCCGTGCTCTTGTAAATGATCCAAATATCATTCTTGCAGACGAGCCTACCGGAAATCTTGATTCCCATTCCGGTAAAGAAATTATGGAACTTTTTGTTAATTTATGGAAAGAAGGCAATACTATAGTAATGATCACTCATGATCCGAGAGCAAAAGATTATACTGATAATTTAGTTAATATCACTGATGGATGTATTGTATAAGCCTATTGGAAGATTTGTTTGAGATATTAAGGAAAAATTTTAAAAATGACATGCCATCCGGAGACACTTGTCATTGGAATTAATAAACAATAATAATATGAAAGCAGGAAAAAAAATGAAAACAAAAAAACAAAAGATGTTACAACTTGCTGCAATTCTTTCTACAGTTTGTGCAGTGTCTTGTGTGTTTTTAATGATCTTTGTAAATGACAAATTTACTAATTTAACAATATTCTTTGCAATATTATCAACTACATTCGCAACAAATGCCAGCAATTCGGAAGTTAAAAAAAAGGAAATTAATTTAACAAAAAAAGATAAATTAATTCTTAAAGTATCTGTATGGATTGCAGCAGTGTTAGTTATAGTTGGAATTATTTTTGCATTTTTTTATGCTTAAGATTTTAGTTAGTTAATAATATGTTATGCAGGAGGAAATATGAAGACTGTTTTCATATATGCAGCTTGTTGGATAGGCATGGTTGCTATAGGAATATTGAACGG
>JAOZSR010000168.1 GCA_029939575.1 Fidelibacterota bacterium | reverse complement strand
CCTAATAAATTGGAGGTTCTTTTTCTACTACAGACACACTTTTTTCAACGGTACCAAATACATTGACTGAGGAACTATTCAAGGCATCAGAATCTTATGACTATTATAATCACTGAACAACTTATTGAATTACAACGTTATGTGTCAGCAAAAAACTGATGAGAATTCAAAACAGAGTAAAATCTGCAGTTTAAAAGGACATGGAAAAAATATGAAATTTTCTCGTTTAAAAGAGTATATCAAATAAGAGGAATAAATTTATTCAAATAATTTCTTAAAAAATCCCGAGACTGTGAATCTCATACTGATATATATTCAGATATTGAAGGAACGACATAAAATTTATTCTTCCGAAATTATAGATTATTATTTATACCAGGAGGTTATTAATAACCTGTAAAATATCGTCTTCTGTAAATGGTTTTTTTATAGAGGCATTCACACCAAATTCGTTAGCAAGAGCGAGATAATAATCCGGAATATGTTTACCACCACCGGAAATAGCAATAATTTTTAAATTCGTATCATTATTTCTTAATTCATAGATAAATTCAAGACCCTCTTTTTCCGGCATTACAATATCTGTAATAACTAGGTCAACCTGGTTATTATTGAATTGTTCCAACGCTTCGTTTCCATTTTCAGCCATTAGTGTTTTGAATCCATTTTTTTCCAGTATAAATTTTAAAAAATTACGGATTGCTTCATCATCGTCAACTATTAGAATTGATTTGTTCATGATTCCTCGCTAGGTTTTTTAACAAAATTGAAGTTACTCATTGTGGTTATTTTTATGAAATTGGTCCAGTGTTTTTCTGATAATCCGTCCAATTTCATTTGGAATTGCCGGTTTCATAATTATTGTATCAAAATTTTTATTAATATCAATTTTTATTGAATTTGTGATATTTCTATATCCGGTCAAAAGTATTATAGGAAGATCATTTCTTAATATTTTTAAATTTTCAGCTAATTCCAATCCTGACATTTCTTCCATAACAAAATCAGTTATAACCAGGTCATATTTATAGGGATGAAGTTGAAATTCTTCCAGCGCCTTAATACTTGATAAAAAACCTGTACAATTATATCCCATTATTTGTAGCATTTGAATTAACATTTCCAGTACAGGATTATTATCATCTACAATTAGAATTCTTTCATTCCCGTGTGTATTTTTGTTTAACTGAACTTCAGGTGTTTTTTTTCTGGATTTTTCCTTGGAAACAGGTAAATATATTTGAAAAGTTGTTCCTTTTTTCAACTCAGTATCAACAATTATTACACCTTTGAAATTTTTCACAATACCATGAACTACAGAAAGTCCCAGTCCAGAATTTTTCCCGGTAGATTTGGTTGTGAAAAAAGGATCAAAAATCATCTCTAATATTGTAGAATTAATTCCGTAACCTGTATCCGCAACTTGTAATAAAACATATTCAGATTCACATAACTCCGAATTTTTTTTTCTGATTTCATCATCAATAGTTATTTGTGAAAGTGATATTTTCAGAATGCCGCCTTTTTGTTCCATCGCCTGATAGGCGTTTGTGCAGAGATTCATAATTACCTGATGAATTTGAGTTTCGTCGGCTAAAACTTCATTACAGTTTTGATCCAGATCTATTTCTATTTTAATATTTGAGGGAATAGTTTGGCGGATTAGATTCATAACCTCTTTGAGGATTATCTGGATTTTTATAGGTTCCAATTCTTTTTCATCAGAACTGCTAAATAGATTTAATTGTTCAATAAGATTTTTGGCACGATTTCCGGCTTTATTAATTTCATTTAGAAAAAATGATAGGTTCGTTGGATTTTTTTCTCTTTTTGCCATTTCGCTATACCCGATAATCGGAGTAAGGATATTATTAAAATCATGGGCAATACCACTTACCATAGTTCCTACGGATTCCAATTTTTGAGCATGACGAAGTTGTCTTTCAAGACTCTTTTTATCTTCTTCAATTTGTTTTCTTGGTGTTATATTGAGTAACAATCCTTGTAAATACAAAAAATTATTACTATTATCCCGGCAATTTTGGATTGACATAAATAACCATTTGATTGTGCCGTTTTTAGTAACTATTCTGTATTCTGCAGATATTGATGAGTTGAGAGTTCTTCTGGTTTTAAGAATAGTAGTCATAACTTTTTTATAATCATCAGGATGTATTATTTGATTCCAGGCGGGTGAGTTGTTTAGAAAATCTTTTTCAGTATATCCGGTGATTTTTTCAACAGCTCCATGAAAGAAAATGGGTTTTGAGTTGGCTGTGACCCTAAAAGCTATTCCCTGTAAATTTTCTACAAAAGTACGATATTTTTTTTCATTTTCAATGAGTGCATTTTCTGCGTTTTTAATATCCGAAATATCAGTTATAGAAATTAAAAATCCGGTAAACTTATAGTTTTTCATTTTTACAGGTGTAATTATGGTTTTGATCCATCTTATTCCAAATTTTCCAATTCTTACCTGTGGATTATTCTGATTTACCTTATATTCTATTTTACCTTTATATTGGAATAGATTTTCATCTATTTCAATATTTGTAAAAATATCTGTATCTTTTTTCCCTATAATTTGTTTTTCATCTAACTCAATAAAATTACAAAATGCCTTATTTATAAATAAAAATATTCCATCTAATCCAATTAAAACAAGCGGATTCGGAGTTGTGCTGAAAATGTTTTGAAGAAGATTTTGAGATTGAATAATTGCCAATTCATCCTCTTTTTGCCGGGTAATATCATCAAAGACTGAAACAATTTCACCGGTAGATAGTTTGTAAACATAATTTATTCGCCACCCTGATGTCCTTGAATCTTCATAAAATATTACTTTAGAGAGTTCTGGTATTCCTGTTTTCCAGACTTTTTGGAAAATATTTAGAATTCCGAGTTTTTTTACATTGGGGAAAATTTCTAAAACGCTTTTTCCAATAATTTCTTCTTTTTTAACCTTATCAATTCTACATGCGGTTTTATTATAATCGACAAAAAGGAAATCCTTGCCATTTTCAATAGCATTATAAACCGCAACACCACTATTAATATTATTTAATAACTCCTCATATTTTTCATTACTTTGCTGAAGACTGATATCGATTTGTTTTATTTTTGAAATATCAGCAACTGATACAATTATTCCTAAAATGTTATCATTATCGTCTTTTAACGGAGATTTTGAGACTTTTAACCATTTCGCCTCAGTTTTTCCTTTTACTTTCCACTCTTCCTTTTGTTGTTTTCCTCCTGCCATTACAGCCTGATCACCTGCAATATATTTTTTTGCCTCTTCTTTTGAATATAAGTCATAATCGGTTTTACCGATAATTTGATCCTCTGTTTTTCCCAGAAATTTACATAAAGCTTTGTTGATATAAATATATTTACTGTTTCTGTCTTTTAATACGATTGGATCTGGTATTGTGTCAAAAATATTTTGCAATAAATTTTTATTTGATAGGAAATTTTCTTTATTATTTTGTAATGTTTTTATTTCTTGCCGGAGTTTATGATTCTCTTCAATTAGTTTGGTTTTTGAATATTGTTTTAAGTTAGTCATAATTGTTTGTGTTAAGTTTCCAAATGCTATTTTTTTAGTTAATGACGATTTTTTAATGTTTAAGTGTTCTTATTAAAGAACCCTTATTAATATTAATATATGAAATAAATTGACAAAAAATATTGCAAAATTAAGAAAAGTTGAAATAAATTTAATTAATAATGATTTCAATATTTATTTTATCTATAAACTGACAATTTCGTAAAAAGTAAATTTGCTGTCAGTC
>JAOZSR010000090.1 GCA_029939575.1 Fidelibacterota bacterium | reverse complement strand
AAAAAATCATTTTCTATAAAAAATATCAATTTTCATTACCCATTGACTATAATCAAAAAAGAACATAAATAACATAGGTTACACAGATTTTTTTAATCACAATCCAACCCCAAGAAAAAAAAATGAAAAAACTATAATTTTTTCTCATTTTAACGTAATTTAAAACAATTAAATGGAATTTGGATGTTAAGAAAAATTCATCAATCAGTAAATAAAATCCTAACTATTATCTTATTTATAATTGTAACATTATTATGTTCATGTTCACATACTAATAGTTGGCAAGATACCATCAAATGGACGGGATTAAAATTTGGAGAAGAGCCGGGAATAAAACAATATCCTGATGCGGAAGCAATAACTTTGTTAAATGATGGTGAAATGAATTTCACTAAGGGCGAAATCCAACTTAGTATAATGAATCAGCACAGAATTATCAAAATTCTTAAAAAAAGCGGATTTCATCGGGGAAATATTGTCCTGCCCTATAGTGGTGGCAGCATAATAGATCAGATTCAGGCCAGAACAATCTCCCCAAATGGCAAAATCACAGTTCTCGATCCGGAAAAAATTTATGATATCAACCTTTACCCAAATTACATTTTTTATTCTGATCAAAAAGCCAAAATATTTACTATGCCCGCCATTGAAGAGGGTTGCATAATAGAATATCAATATCAAAGAACTTCAGAAAGTTATTCTATCTCTCATGTTTGGAATTTTCAGGAAGAAATACCGGTTTTATCTTCAAGTTTTACAATTCAAAGTCCGGCTGAATGGCATATTAATTACAAATTATATAATTGTTCACCTGATTCTTCGATTAAGGAAAGACCCACAGGTTATACATCTTCCTACTCCTGGACAATGAAAAATATCAAGCCATTAAAGATGGAATTTTCCATGGAACCTTTATCAAAAAAAATTGGCAGGATCGAGTTTTCACCTCTTGGAATGAAAAATTGGGATGATGTAGCAAATTGGTATCATGGTCTGACAAATTCCAGAATAAACTCAGATAAAGGAATCGATGATCTGGTAGATAGTTTAACTAAAAATATTTCTAACAAAGAAGAAAAAGCCCAAATAATTTATAAATGGGTTAGGGATAATATTCGTTACCTGGCTATTGCAATTGGAATTGGAAATTACCAGCCTCATTCAGCAGAAGAAGTATTGCATACAAAGTATGGAGATTGCAAAGATATGAGTACTTTGCTATGTTCAATGCTTAGAAAAGCAAACATTACTGCCAACCTGGCGATGGTAAGCACCTGGCAAAATGGAAAGCCCGATACCTCTCTTGTCTCACCATTTCATTTTAATCATATTATTACCTATTGTCCGGAATTTGGAGATTCCGGTGTCTGGCTTGATGCTACATCAAAATATTCTTCCTTCAATGATATTCCCTGGTATATTTCCGATTTGCCAATTTTTATTCTTGATAAACAAGGAATTGGAAAATTCATCTACACTCCACCAACAATATTGGAGAAGAATACAACTACAAGTAAGTGGTTGTTGAATATTGACAATAATGGAATTATAGATGCTGAATGTCAAATGTCACTTTCAGGAGAACCAGCTTTTAAATTAAGAAGAACTTTGCATTTTTTGTCACAAGAAGAGATTAAACAATGGATAGAATTCACTTTTTCCAGGCGTTTAAATGGTATTAAAATTGATACCTTTGATATTTCCGGTTTAAATCCTGAAAACAATCTTCTCCGACTAAATTACACTTTCCATAATAATGCCTGGCAGAGTCCAAATACAAATATTATTTCTATTAATCCCGGTGAAATTTTAAACTTTTCACTTCCCCAATTATTTACAGCTGAAACCAGAGAACATCCTGTCTATTTACAGTATCTTTTTAATAATAATTTTAATCTGGAAATCAATTTATCAAAAAATTTCATAGCAGAAAATTTTATAGAATCTGATTCTATGAATTTTGACTTTGCAAAATCTTTTTGGAATTACAAAATAAAGGAAAACCATATTAATATAAAATTCTCATATCAATTCGATGAAAATCAAATTATTCCTGAAAAATATCCTGAATTCAAAAAATTTCTGGATAATACACAAATTAAATTCTCTAACCCGATAATAATTAGAAGAAAACAATAATGAATTCTGAAAATAATAAAAAAAAGAAAACTACATTACGGGAAAAAATTCAATTTTACTTAATTGATTGTCATACAATTCCCGGTAAAATTATTGATATTTTTATACTTTTTTTAAATCTCCTACTCTGTTTTATCTTTGTTGCAGAAACATACCCAATTTCTAAAAATACCAGCACTCTACTCTGGCAAATTGAAATTATTACAATATTTTTTCTGATAATTGAATATTTAGCAAGAATTTATGGCTCTCCCAACCGTCTTAAAACATTTTTTAATATCTACACAATAATAGACCTGCTTACAATACTACCAACCATTTCAATCCTATTATTGCCGTCAGTTTCTGAAAATATCGTATTATTTAAAATTCTAAGAATATTCAGAATATTTCGTGCTTTTAGAATTATTCGATTTTTGAGATTCACTTCAAATCCAGATTTTTTCTTTGGAACAATTTCTATTTATATCCTAAAAGTCATACGCTTAATAATAACTATTTTGATGATATTTTTCATCACATCTGGAATTTTTTATCATGTTGAAAATGAAATCAATTCAAATTTAAATACCTTCGGTGATGCCTTTTATTTTAGTGTGGTAACCTTAACAACTGTTGGATTTGGGGATATTGTTCCAGTATCTGAATCCGGACGCAGGATTGTAATTTTGATGATTATTTCAGGTATAATTTTAATTCCCTGGCAAGCCAGCCAAATCATCAAAGAATGGTTTCGACTTTCCAAACTTCATATTATTTGTCCTAAATGCGGTTTACAATATCATGACAAAGATGCATCTCATTGTAAATCATGCGGACAAATAATTTTTCAAAAATATGACGGTGACTAAGGAAGAATCGTCTACAAATTTCTTTTAGATAAACACTTCATCGGTTTTAAAACAATTACCTTATAAAAACCGTAGAAACATGTTACAGAATTATATATTATTGCAGAAATCAAATATTATTCACGCTAATTCCTGAAAAAATGCGTAAATAGGAATGCTAGTTTTAATGAAATAAAAATACTTGTAAATATTCATTATTCAATCTAATTTGTGACAATAATTTTACTATTCGAAATTATTTTATTAAATAAACCCGGAACAAAATAAATGCCCTTTTATCTTTATTTAAACAATAAAATAGAAACCCTGGTTCAAGACCATCTATGTAATTTATTGCAAGAACAGAGAAAAGATCCATTTGCAAAAGAAGTAATTATTGTACAAAATCAAGGCATGGCAACCTATCTAAAGCAAAAAATTGCTTTGAAAAACACCATCGCCTTTAATATTGATTTTCCATTTATCAATAATTATGTTAATAATATCCTGGAAAATTCAAAAATTTCTTCTTCCGATTATGAATATTTTTTACCCGATAACATGTGTTGGCAAATCTTCGAATTATTAGCCACAGATGGACAAAATTACCAAGAATTAAAAAATTATCTCAAAGGTAACAATAAAGAATTAAAGCAATACCAATTAGCCAGAAATATAGCCCGGATATTTGATCAGTACCAGATTTTCAGACCTGATATGATCCTGAAATGGGAACAACAAGGCCAGAATACAACTAACAACTGGCAAATAGATTTCTGGAATAAAATTTCATATAACAAAACCAGCAGGTCAAAAATATTATATGATTTTTTCAATTCCGACTCTCTCAAAAACATTACAATATCGGATCGAGTTTCACTATTTGGGATTTTTTCCATGCCACCTGTTTACCTGGCATTTTTTAAGCAATTAAGCCGATATACAGATGTTCATTTTTTCTATTTTACCCCCTTTACAAATATTAATCCCTGTTCTGTTTATAAAAAGAAAACCGATTTTGCAAATATTGATGTTTATTTTCAAAAAGAAAACAAAAACAGCCTTCATGACAATTCACTGTTACTTTCTCATGGAAAAACAGGACGTAATTTTTTCGACCTTTTAGGCAATACTATCCCGGAAACCATTCTCAACACAAATGAAAAAATTCAAAATCCAACTTCTATTCTAACTGTAATTCAAAATGATATTTGCCAAAATAATGTTTCCGATGATCTGGGTTTAAATCCTGACAATTCTATCACAATTCATAATTGCCATAGCAAAATTAGAGAAATCGAAGTTTTGCACAATTTTCTTCTGCAACAGTTTGAAAAAAAGTCAATTATGCCTCGTGATATCCTGGTTTTGACTCCAGATATTTCCCAGTATGCACCTTATATAAAAGCAGTATTTGATAAAATTTCAAATAAAAACCCACAATATATCCCCTATTCTATAGCTGATACCTCAATTTATTATTCAAATTCAGTTGTAAAAGTATTTATAAAAATTCTGCAACTTCCAAATTCCAAAATCACTGTAAACCAAATTATGGAAATTCTTGAAACTTCAGCGGTTTATCGTAAATTTTCCGTTACAGAATCAGATTTTGAATTATTAAAAAAATGGGTAAAAGAATCGGGTATCTGCTGGGGAATTGATGAGAAATATCGTAAAAATATTTTTGGAATTAATAATTTCAGTGAAAATTCCTGGCAAGCCGGCATTGACAGAATGTTATTAGGATATGCCATGACTGACGAAAAACATGATCAGGAACGAATATGGCAGGGTATTCTTCCCTATGATTTTATAGAAGGTTCTTCGGCTGGACTATTGGGGAATTTTTTAAATTTTCTCAATTATACTTTCCATTTTGCCGAATCCCTCAGCAGACCAAGAACAATAAAAGAATGGAGTACAGAATTATCCAACGTACTTACAACTTTTTTTATAGACGATAAAATTTTCAATAGCCAAATTACAACTATCCAAAACACTATAAACACTCTATTAAATATTTCCGAAAAAATTAATTTTAAATCAAAAATCAGCCTGGAAACCATTAGAAATTATCTGGAAGAAAAATTTATTGAAACAGCCAAACCAGGTGGATTTTTCAGAGGTAACGTTACATTCTGTACTATGCAGCCTATGCGAAATATCCCATCAAAAATTCTCTGCCTTCTGGGTATGAATGATGGAGATTTTCCAAGAACAGAAAAACAAATAAGTTTTGATTTGACAAAAGAAAAACCCAGAATTTGTGATCGCTCCAAACGAGGAGAAGACAAATATCTGTTTTTGGAAGCATTATTATCAGCACGCGAGAATTTATTCATTAGTTATGTCGGGCAGGATATAAAAACCAATGAGCACTTCCCTCCTGCTACCTCAATCAGCGAATTAATTGATTATATAAAAAAAATCACAAAAGATAATTCCATATCACAAATATATTTTCAGCATAAATTTCATCCCTTTGCAAAAGAATATTTTACAAACAATGATTCAAGGGGATTTTTTTCCTATTCTCAGTCTGATGCAAGAGCGGCAAAAGCACTATTTCAACCAAAAAAGAATAAACTATTTTATAATCAAAACACTAATTCATTAAATCACATAAAGAATTCTGTTAGTCTCGATGAATTTATAACCTTCTTCAAAAATCCAAGTAAATATTTTATCAGAAACATTCTAAATACAAGGCTGGAAAATTATAACGAAACTGCACTTATCGATTCAGAACCTTTTGAAATTATCGGGTTAGAAAATTATAAAATTATTAATTTTATGCTCCAAAATATTTTAGAAGAAAAACCAAAAAACGATTTATATAAAATTTTACATGCAAAAGGAATATTACCAATAAAAATTCATGGTAAAATAATTTTTGAAAAAAAATACTCAGATATTGAAAATTTACTTATTCACGATTATCAGGATTTGGAACAGAAACCAATTGAATATTTAAGAGGTTCCAAAGATATTGATTTTGAAATAAATATGGATGAAATCAATATTCATGGTAAATTAAACTTCACCAGTTTATCTCACATGGTTTATTTAAGATTGGCCTCCATGAAAGGTAAAGATGCTGTTGAAGTTTGGATCAGACATTTGATTTTTTCTATAATTAATAAGGACAAACCGGTTTCAACTCTTTGTATTACCGGGAAAAATATACAGGATAAATCAACCCAACTATTTCATTTTCCCCCGATAAATACTCAACTTGCCAAAAACCGACTCTCCGAACTTATTTCCATTTTCAAAAAAGGACATAACGAACCAATTCCCTGGTTTTCAAAAAGTTCTCTGACTTATGTTACAAAATATGAGAAAAAAACCAGACTAAATGATGTGAAAGCAAGTTGGAATGATAAAGAAATCAGAAGTGACATGATAATTCCGGGCGATGTCAGCGATCCCTATATCAGCTTAATATTTAATGAATCAATTATTGAAAGCGAAGAATTTGCAAAAACAGCCTTAACCATTTTATCTCCTTTCCTTAAAAAGTCGGATTCAAATGATAACATGTATCATGTTAAGGAGATCAAGAAATGAAATCATTAAACTCCATTACTTGCCCACTTGATACTCTTAACCTGATTGAAGCCTCAGCAGGAACCGGAAAAACTTACAACATCCAAAATCTATTCGCTCGCCTGATTATTGAAAAAAATTATACTGTAAACTCAATCCTGGTAGTAACTTTTACTGAAGCGGCAACTAAAGAATTAAAGGATCGAATCAGAAAAATTCTAAATGATCTCCTGGTTTTTCTGGAAACCGGAACAGTCCAATCAGATCAAAAAGAACGAATCGAAAAACTTTCAGAGCGTTTTTCAACACCTGATATTTATAAACGAAAACATATAATTAAAAATGCTTTATCTAATTTTGACGAAGCTTCTATTTATACAATTCATGGGTTTTGCAGTAAAATGTTAAATCAATGTGCTTTTGAAACATCCAGCCTGTTCAATACCACCCTGGAAAATAATCCCAATACTATGATCAGGGAAATAATTGAAGATTATTGGCGTACAAATTTTTATAAAATTGATATATTGACCAAAATTGTTTTCGAATATAAAAAGATCACAATTGATAAACTCTATAATTTTATAATTAAAATTCTGCAAAAACAGGGTCTTAAATTAATTCCATCCAAAATTTCGCCTATTAATTTTCAGAATCTATCTGAAATTTATCAAAGGCTGAAAGAAGAATGGGATTTCAATGAAATCATTTCTATTTTGAACGGTGCCAAACTTAATCAGGCAACCTATAAACCTGTAAAAATTCAAAAAGCAGCAGAAAATATGGAATATTTTCTTAACGGAAAATTCAACAGTGACTTTTTTTCTTCTATAGATTTATTTACATTAAAAAAAATCAATTCCAAAAAAACCGCAAAAAGCAACGATATTAATCATGAATTTTTCAGTATCTGCGATGAATTTTTGAATATAATTAATATGATCCCGGCATTCATTAATTTGCAATGTCACGAATATTTTAAAACTAAGTACAAAGAGAAAAAGGATCGACAAAACCTGATAACTTTTGACGATCTATTAATCAATCTTGATAATAATCTGAATTCTAAAGAAGCCGGCACTTTAATCAACAATATTCGTGGTATGTACAATGCTGTCCTTATCGATGAATTCCAGGATACCGATCCTGTCCAATATTCAATTTTTCGGAAAATTTTTATAGATGGTAATAAAACAACTTTCCTGGTTGGAGACCCAAAACAAGCCATTTATGGTTTTCGTGGAGCCGATGTTTATACCTACAAAAAGGCAAAAGAAGAATTACAAAACAAAAAAGGCCACACTTATACAATTGATAAAAATTTTCGCTCAATTCCTAATCTGGTCAATGGTGTAAACTCACTCTTTTCTGAAAAGGAACCAGGAGTTTTTGTCAACGATTTCATCAATTTTCATAGTATAAAAGCCAAAGATTTTGATCCTCAAAATGATTTAACAAAAAATGGAAAACAAGAAACTGCTCCTATCAAAATTCTATTTAATGAAAATGCACAAAAAAATCCGGAATTTAACATATTTGCTTTTCAGCAAACAAGTAATGAAATTTATAAACTACTGACTAACAGTGAATTAAAAGTTGGAAAAGAGCAACGAAATGTTTTACCTCAGGATATTGCGATTTTGGTTTCAAATCATGCCCAGGCTGCAAATTTACAACCTTATTTGAGAGAATTGAATATCCCTGTGGTTTTACAGGCTTCCGGAAACATTTTTGATACTCCCGAAGCAAACAATATAGCATTAATGTTATCTGCTATTGCAGATCCCGGAAATGCGCCAATTATAAAAGGCCTGTTAACATCAGATTTATTTTCAATCACAAGCACAGATTTGCATAGTTTTTTGGAAAATGATTCTGAAATTTTTGAAAACCTGGTAGAGTTATTCAGAACTGCTCATGAAATTTGGGTAAAAGGCTCGTTTATTGAGATGTTTAATTTTTTCATCTCTGAGAATAAAATTAATGAATACCTACTCACCCAGGAACAAGGCGAAAGGAAATTAACCAACTATTTACATCTTGCAGAACTAATAGAGCAGCAGGAAATGGAAAACAGGTTAAATATTAGTGCCCTGATTTCCTGGTATCAAAAACAACAAAATCCGAAAACCCGAGATGAACAGGAAAACTACGAAATTCGTCTTGAAAGTGACACACAAGCAGTACAGATAATGACAGTCCACAAAAGTAAAGGTCTCGAATTCCCAATTGTATTCTGTCCTTTTTTAGGTAGCCGAAAGCCCAGCTCAAAATCATCAATATTCGAATATCATAATTCTCTCGGTGATTTTATTTTAGATTTTTCAGGAGAAAATATAAATAAGAGCCAGGCCAATGATGAATATCTGGAAGAATTAATGCGTATGGTTTATGTAGCAATTACACGGGCAAAATATCAATGCTACATTTTTTGGGGAAATACAACAAGTAATATATCTTCTGCCCTGACCTACCTCTTCCATCGTGACACTCTCTATAATGATAAAAAGATTTCCCAAATTGGTAAAGGTAATATTGTTGATGCATTATCAAAAAAATTCAATAAAAAACCGATTGATATGATACCGGATTCTTCCAAACTTTCTGAACAAATCGAGTTAATTACTGAATTTGATGATTATGATGAAACAAAAAAATATGAAACAATGGAGACAATTCCGTTTATAAATGTCAGAAAATTTAAGGGAGAAATCGATAAAATCTGGCGAATATCCAGCTTTTCCAACCTTTCAACAGAAGATAAATCAATAGTTCCGGAGATTCCGATTGACTATGACGACATTGAAGAAAATGAAAAAGTTATTGATACAAAAATCAACATTTTCAACTTTCCTGCAGGAGTAAAAACAGGTAACTGTTTTCATTCGATTTTTGAGGAAATCGATTTCACAACATCGGAAGAAAAAATCAAAAATATAATCAAGGAAAAACTTGTATATTTTCAATTAAACGCTGATGATGAAAAATCTAATACTGAAACTCTGGACCTTGTTTATAAAATGGTTGAAAATGTGTTAAAAGTAGATTTATCACCAAAAATTCCGGGATTAAGATTAGAGAAAATATCTAAACAGGACAGATTAACGGAAGTTGAGTTTAATATTCCTATACATCATAATCAAAGTAAAATTACATTTCCGGATATTCTAAAAAACTCAAAATATAACATCAAGATCAACGATGATATATTCCAAGGATTTATGACCGGATTTATTGACCTGGTGATTCGATATAAAGGGAAATTTTACATAATCGACTGGAAATCAAATCGTCTTTCCGGAAACAAAAATGATTTTGAGGAAAAAAATATTATTAGAGAAATGCATAAACATAATTATAATCTTCAATATTTAATATATACTACAGCCCTAAATATTTACCTGAAAAGTCAAATTCCAAATTATGATTACAAAAAACATTTCGGCGGAATTTTTTATGTTTTTCTACGTGGAGTAGAACATAATAAAGCAGGGAAAAGTATTTATTTTGATAAACCGGAAGAACAAATTATCCATAACATTACTCAGTATTGGGAAGGAAAAATAGCATGATTATTCCTGATTCAATACAAAAAATAAAGAATCTCAACAATCCGGAAGCATTTTCAAATATTGATTTATTTTTTGCTGATTTTATTATTAAAATGGCAAAATCGAAAAACCCTATTTTATTTTTGACCGCTGCAATGGCAAGTTATTCTGTACGAAAAGGACATATTTGTACCAATTTATATAATTATTTTGAACAACCATTTCCGGAAATATACTCAAATCCGGATCTGAATAATTCGGAACAGATATGTTTACCTGATTCCGATCAATGGCAAGAGTGTATCAACTCATATCCGGCAATTATTGGAAATGGGAAAATAAAAACACCTCTCGTATTAGATGATAATAACAGGCTCTATCTATATAAATATTGGAAATATGAGCAAAAATTAGCGACTATGATTTTTGATAAAGCCAGGAAAAATGTACAAAATAAAAATGCTTCCAAAGTTATTGAGATTTCTAAGAAACCTGGAAAAGTTGATTATCAGCAGATCGCAATTTTCGCAGCACTGAAAAACTATTTTACAGTAATTACAGGTGGCCCCGGTACCGGAAAAACCACAATTGTAACATCAATTCTTGCGAAATATTTCAGCCAGAATCCTTCAATAAAAATCGGACTGTGCGCACCTACAGGAAAAGCTGCTGCCAGACTTAAAGAATCTATCAGGGAAGAAGTGAAAAATTTAAAATGCAGTGATGAAATAAAAAATAAAATTTCAAATCTTGATTCCTCAACAATTCACAGGTTACTTGGTGTAAAATACAACACTCCGTTTTTCAGGCATAATGAAGAAAATAAACTTGCCCTGGATTTATTAATCCTTGATGAAGCCTCTATGGTTTCGCTGGATTTAATGTGCAAACTTTTGCAAGCAATAAAAATCCAAACAAAAGTCATTTTATTAGGTGACAAAGACCAGTTATCATCAGTCGAAGCCGGTGCAGTTCTGGGAGATATTTGTGACACTTTTTCTCCAAACTATTTTTCCAAAAATTTTATTAAGGAATTTGAAAATTCAAGCTCCACAAAAATTCCTAAAACCGGAGGCATCAGTCGAAAACACGCTCCTTTAAATTGCATTGTTGAATTGCAAAAAAGCTATCGCTTTGATGATCAAAAAGGGATTGGCAATCTAAAAAAAACCATACTTTTAGCAGAAACAAGCCAATCTTCAAACAATGTTCTTTCGATATTAAATAAAAAATCAGAGGAAATTTCTTTTTCCACTCTGCCGGAAAGAACATCTTTTGAACAAAAAATTATCGACAAAATTTTGAATATAAATATTAATATTGATAAAAAAGACATGCCATTTATCAGTTATCTCCAAACTAATGATATTAAACGAAAATATCTGATTTTTTCAAGTTTTCGGATTCTATGCTCACATCGGAAAGGAATTTTTGGTGTAGAAAATGTCAACAGAATAATTACTGAATACTTACTTCAGCATGAACCATTTCCTGACGGATTACCTGTTATGGTTTTGGAAAATGACAAACTGCTAAAACTGTATAATGGAGATATTGGAATTGTCCAAAGAGAAGAAAACGGACAAAAGCGGGTTTATTTTCCCAATACAGAAAAACCTGGATTATTCCGCTCATTTAGTCCTGCTCAATTACCAAAAAACGAAGCGGTTTTTGCTATGACCATTCACAAATCACAAGGCTCAGGATTCCAAAAAACATTAATTATTTTGCCAGACCGGGATTCACAAATATTAACCAAAGAATTAATTTACACGGGAGTGACCCGATCCCAGAAACTTTGTGAAATCTGGGCTAAGGAATCTATTATCAAAAATAGTGTACAAAGAAAAATCAAACGTGATTCAGGCCTAAATGCCGCTTTCCTAAAGCTCACAATAAACTAAAACCAGAAATAAGGATGTTTTAATGATAACTCAACTGCAGTCTTATTATTCAAATCAAAACAGAATCCGGATTATATTTTTTTTCCTGCTCACCACATGTCATACTTTTTTGTTTGCTTTAGAAACAAGAGATATTACTCTTGAAGATGTATTGAAGGACAAAATATTTGAACCTGCTACAATATATGGATTGAAATCCATGGAAGATGGAATACATTACACATCCCAAAATAAAGACAAAACAAAAATTGAAAAATTCAGTTATGAAACAGGTGAAAAAATCAGCACAATTCTTGACATTACTGAAATTCCCCTGGATAGTTTATCAGAAATTAGTAAATATCAATTCAACAACGATGAGAATAAAATATTATTTTATACCAACAAAGAAAAAATTTATCGTCGCTCTTTTTCAGCAGATTACTATATTTGGAATATCGATAATAAAGAATTAACTCCCCTATCGACAAAAAGAAAGCAACGAGTTGCTACTTTTTCTCCTGATGGAAATAAAGTTGGTTTTGTCTGGAAAAATAATATTTATATCAAATTTTTAGATACAAATGAAGAAAGACAGATCACCTTTGATGGAAAATATAATGAGATTCAAAATGGTATTCCCGATTGGGTTTATGAGGAAGAATTCGCATTTAGTAAAACTTTTGAATGGTCTCCTGACAGTAAAACAATCGCCTATATAAAATTTGATGAAAGCCGGGTTAAGACTTTTAATATGACAAAATTCTGTGGCTCACATCCAAAAATTGTTAAAAATGAATTGTACCCGGAAAATTACACATTTAAATATCCTAAACCGGGAGAAAAAAATTCTGTCGTGAGTGTCCATGTCTATGATTTGCAATCAGGTCAAACCCAGACTATGAATATCGGTGAAGACCGGGAACAATATATTCCCAGAATTCGCTGGACAAAAACATCAACAATTCTAAGTATTTTTCAGTTAAACAGATTACAAAATGAATTCAACTTGCTTTTTGCCGATCCAAAAACCGGTCAAACAAAAATAATCTATTCCGATAAAGAGAGTGAATATATTGAAGAAGATAATTTTGATAAATTAACTTTTTTGGACGATAATAATCATTTTATAATATTAAATGAAAAAGATGGATATAATCACATTTACCTTTATGATTTTTCAGGAAAAATGATAAAAAAAATCACCAAAGGAAATTTTGATGTTTCCAAATTTTATGGCTATGACCATGAATCAAATTTGTTATTTTATCAGTCAAATGAATCCTCCTATTTCGATAAAAACATTTATTCCATTACAATTAAAGGAAGAAAAAAGAAAAAATTGACTGACAGAAAGGGCACACATAAAGCTACTTTTAGTAAAAACTTCAACTATTTCATAAATTCCCATTCCTCGATTAACACGCCACCAAATTACAATTTGAAAAAGAGTAATGGCAAAACTATCCGTATTCTTGAAAATAATCAGGAATTGATTGATACACTTGAACATTTTAATTATTCTCAAAAAGAATTATTTAGTTTTGAAACATCTGAAAAAATTGAGTTAAAGGGCTGGATAATCAAGCCAAAAGATTTTGACAAAAATAAATCCTACCCTCTGTTAATGTACCAATATAGCGGCCCCGGTTCCCAAAGTGTGACGAACAAATGGTCTTGCGACTGGTATCAATACCTGTCATCAAAGGGCATTATAATAGCCTGTGTTGATGGGAGAGGTACCAACGGCAGAGGTGAAAAATTCAAGAAAAGTACTTACATGGAATTAGGTAAATATGAAACAATTGATCAGATTGAAGCAGCAAAATATCTTGGAAATCTTCCCTTTGTTGATAAATCCAGAATCGGAATCTGGGGTTGGAGTTATGGTGGTTTTATGACTCTTTTATGTATGGAAAAAGGTGAAGGGATTTTTACTACAGGCGTTGCTGTGGCTCCGGTTACAAATTGGCGATTTTATGATAGCATTTATACTGAAAGATTTATGCGAACTCCACAGGAAAATCCTAAGGGATATGATGATAATTCTCCACTATTTTTTACCGATCAGTTCCAGGGTAATTTGCTTATTTGTCATGGTTCTGCCGATGATAATGTGCATATGCAGAATACTATGGAATTTATAGAAAAACTTGTTCAGGACGACAAACAATTTGATATGATGATCTATACAAACAGAAATCATAGTATATATGGAGAAAATACAAGATATCATTTATTCAGGAAGATATCAGATTTTATTTTGGAAAATTTGTAGAATTATATGGAGTGCATTATCTGTGATAATGCAAGTGGTGTCACTCTGAGTGAGGCACGAACGAAGAGTCCCATTTTCTTTTGCAATG
>JAOZSR010000089.1 GCA_029939575.1 Fidelibacterota bacterium | reverse complement strand
TGACTCAATTTTTTTCAACAATTTTTTTCTGTATTAACACTATTAATAAAATTATAAAGGCAAAGAAAAATCCGAGTGTTGCAGCATATCCCATATGACCAAAATAAAAAGCCTGGTTATAAATATAAAGCATTGCAGAAAGAGTGCTATTCATCGGGCCGCCACCTGTCATTACAAAAGGTTCAATGAATAATGAGAATCCTCCAATTGTTGATAAAATAATCACTAAAACCATTGTACTGTTTAGTGCAGGTAGAGTAATATAGAAAAACTTTTGATAAGCTTTTGCACCATCAATATCGGCTGCTTCATACATATAACCTGGGACACCTTGCAAACCCACTAAGAACAAAATAATATATAAGCCTACATTTTTCCACGTTGCCATTATTGCTATTGAAGGCATTGCCCAATTTGGTGAAGTGATCCATGGTATTTTTTCAAAACCCAGTTTATTCAAAAGGCTATTTAACAAACCGGTTTCAAAAGCATATAATTGCTGCCATAAAATTGTAATAACAACACCGGAAACTATTACCGGTAAAAAATAAGTGGCTCTAAAAAAGCCGCGAAATTTAATTTTCTGATTCAAAAATACTGCGAGTAACAGTGCAATAGTAATTTGTAATGGTATATGGATAGCAATAAAAAGCAATGTATTGGTAACCGCTTTAAAAAACTGAACATCATGAAAAAGACGAACAAAATTTCGCAGACCAACCCATTCCATTGGAGTTACAATATTCCACTTATGAAAAATTAAAATAAATGAAAATACAAGAGGAAAAGCAATAAACATTAGAAATGAAACAATATAAGGAAGACTCATTAAATATCCGGATTTATCACTATTTTTTATTTTATTTATTATTTTCATCACCTGGACCTATTCCATTCGATTATTACTTTTGCTCTTTTAGCAGCATCACGAATTGCTTCCTCCGGACTTTTAACTCCATAAATTGCACTCATTTCAAATTCTTGTGAAATCCCATCAAAGATCTCTTTTAAATCGGATACTCCATCAACCCCTCTTGTAAATGGTGCTTGTTCTGCAAATTTTTTCATCTTGGGATTTTCCAGAAAGTATTTCTGGTATAATGTATCTGTCAATAAATTATCCCTTATGGGTACCTGGGTACAAATTTCAAGTAATTTCAAATCACTTTCCGGACTGATCAAATACTTTGCAAATTCCCAGGCTGCTTCCGGATATTTTGTAGTACTAAATATTGCTATATTCTTATGATCGCCCCTTGTATAAACCGGCCCTTCATAATCATCGGGAACCGGAATAGGCATAATATCATATTCAAAATCATCATCTTTAAATTTTTCCACATGGGAAATATTCCATGGCCCGGTGATTTGAGTGGCCAATCTTCCGGCAATAAAATTGTCTCCCTGCATAGTTGTAATGGGAAAATATCCATTTTTAAACATCTCCTGAAAAAACCAAAAAACATTAACAGAAGCCTTACTATCAAAAATAATTTCAGAACCATGAAAAAGTGTTTTTCCACCTGAAGCCGCGATATAAAAAGGATAATAATCGAACAATCTTTGCCACCATAAAGTTACAACATTTCGGTATCCCATCCATTGATCAAAATTACCATCACCATCCAAATCTTTAGTAATTTTTTTTGCAGCATTTATAAATTCTGAATATGTTTTCAACTCCCCGGTTATTCCTGCCTCTCTGAACATTTTAACGTTATACATTATCATTAAAGGATTTGTCTTCCATGGTAATTGATAATAATGCCCATCAGGAGCAATAAAAGATTTGATTAAATCAGTTGGCACTCTCTTCTTAATAAAATCATTAAAATCCGGAAAACGGTCAAAATTTATCAATCCACCTGAAGATGTAAAATCATCCATAGCTCCAGGCCACATATTAGAACAAATATCAGGTGTAGTCTGCCCTGCAATAGCTGCCAAAAGAACCTCTTCCGATGATTGACTCGCTGGAATTGGCTGAAGATTTACATGAATATCTTTGTGAATTTCATTCCATTCTTTTACTAATAATTTTGCCAGTTTAATTTCTTGCGTGTTTGATGCACACCAATAAGTTAATTCAATAGCTTTATTTTTTCTTTTTTTTGTTGAATCATGATTTTTATTACATGCTAAAATCAAAAAGACACAAAAAACAAGTAGCAACAAAATTTCTAATTTTTGATATATTAATTTTTTCATTTATTTCAACTTTACACATTTTTTAATATCAACAAAATCGTCAATTTTAATTTTATATAAATAAATTCCGGTGCTAATTGCCGAGTCATTCCATTTGACAAAATACGTGCCGGCTATTTGTTTTTTATTTACTAACACTGAAATTCGTTCACCTAACAAGTTATATATTTCAAGAGTGACCAATCCCTTTTTGGGAAGTTGATAACTAATTGTTGTTTCCGGATTAAAAGGATTGGGAAAATTTTGTAAAAGTAGATAATTATTGGGTATTTTCTTTCCAAAACTATCATAGATATCACTTGACTCATTATACAACTTTTCTATTTGTTCAGTGTTTATTGCAGAATCAAAAATTCGGAGGTCATCAATTACACCTTTAAAATTATAGGCATTATTAGTTGGAAGAATCTGACCAATAGTTAAATCAATACTGGTTTGATTAATGTCTCCGGAAAAAGTTGTATGTGCGTCCAAATTTCCATTAATATATATTTCAAAATCAAATCCATCGTATAATGTTACGATATGATAATAATAATTCTCTTCAAGTTTTATGGAAGAATCCAGATCTTTAATACCAGTCGAACTTTTTAAAGTCCATCTGAGATTTTTTTGTGGTATTATTGAAATTTTCCAGCGATTTTCCCAACTACCATGTGAAACCGGAAATGATTCCCGATCATAAAGTTTATCAACTCTCATCCAAAAACTCACACTTATTTCTTCCTGAAAATTCAAACTACTATTATTGGCAACCCTGATATAATCATTTACTCCATCAAACAAATAGGCATTTTCCAAAATTCCAAATCTATCTTCTGTTAATATGGCACCGTTTACTGAACCGTGATTTCCATAGCCACTCAGATCATTTGCATTTCCTTCAAATGGAAAATGTAAAACCGGATCATATTCCTGATTAGTTAAGTCCCTTACTAAAATAGTAATACTGTCAACATCACAGGAATCATGAATATCCATAACACGACATAGAATATTGAAATTTCCTTCAATGTTTGGTGCAGTCCACGTTATTAATGAATCAGCCCCATTAATTTCACCAAATTCGCTCTCCCATAAATATTCAAGTTCATCCCCATCTTCATCATAAGCAATACACTTGATTGTTGTTTCAGATCCCGGAATAATTTTCTGATAACTTGCTTGCATTTCTTCTATAATCGGTACATGATTTATTGATTCAATTACATTTAGTTGAATTGTATCAGATATTGCAGCGTTTATTTCATCGCTAACTATGCCTATAATATTATAAACACCTATCGAATCAGGAGCAGTCCAACTCAATATTGGATTTATTTCAGTTAAAGTGTCTTTTCCGACAATCCAGGTATAAATCAAATCTTCATTATCTCTATCCGTAACAGTAAAAAAAATATCTGCCTGTTGTCCAAATTCAAGAATGGTAGTATTAGTGGATAGACTTTTAATTCTTGGAGGATAATTATCCACCGTTTGTCCGCTTGAATAATCAATAACAACATTATTTGCAAGTGCTTTATTCAGATCATAAGTTATTTCAGAACCGGCAGGTATTAAAACAATTATCCTTGCTTCATCTGAGGGAATTGAAAAATTATCAATCCCACTAATATTATATTTTATAATTTCATTGGCTACGGCATCATATAAATCATAGTATCCCCAACCAACTTCAATCTCAACATTCTTAGGTTCATTATAAGGATTATAATATAAAAATGTTGGATTTGCGTTATTATTAAAAAAATCTGTTTTAAGAAGATCCAACTTAAGAATTCCATTAATATTGGTTGTATCAATTATTCCACCAAACATTCCAACATGTGATGAGCCGTATAAAACATAATTACTTGGGCCCCAACTATTTCTGACAAAATCTCCCGTTGCAAATGGAGTAATTCCGGTACCTAAACCAAATTCTCTGATTGCTTCATGAGCAATATAGGAATTCGGATCATATTGATGAGCCCATGCTTCACAATCCTGGTTTTCGTCAGGAAGAAAATTAGTATAAAAAAGCCTTGAAGCGTTTGAAACATTCAATGCCCATTTACCAATAGTTCGTGCAAAACGATCATCATAGCGAACCATAGGAACCAAAGCCCCAAACTGATCTGCACCATTCATAAAAAAGGCATAGCCTTCATATTTTGCTTCACCTATTAATCCATCACAATCATATCCGCCCCAATTCCCGAGACATGCTCCCCAATTTCTAACATTGCCTTCTGAAGTAAAACACCAGTTTAATAATTTTGCAACATCATAATCTGTTCCTAATTCAGCATTCATTCTGGCTGCTGCATATACGCCAAAAGGTAACTGTAGTTCATAAGCAGGATTAGAGTTTCGGTTACTTAAAAATTCCAAACACCATTCAGCGCCAATTCGATATTTTTCCTGACCTGTTTCTACAAAAGCATTATATAAAAGCCAGCCTATTGCACCTGCAGCTTCTGGCTGCTTTACACCAGTTTCCAAAGGAGTCATTGAGGATAAATCCCAGGCTCTGTAATTCATATAGGGCTGTGTCCATGGAGTAGTACTTCCATTCATTGCTATTACAGCTTCTAACCATCTGTCTGAGACTGATGTGAATTGAAAATCAAAATCACCAATATCTGAATACATATCATAAAGCATATAAAAATAAATATTTGGCATGGTGTCATACCACCAATCCTTACCACTATTTCCTACATAATTGTTAAGATAGACATTTTCTGCCGGACGTTTATTGAAAAACTCTTCACACATCAAAACCCAATTATATCCATTTTGATCACTTTTGTCAATTCCAACCAATGAAGCACTAACTACAGCAGGTAAAATATTGATAGCCTCTGCTCCGCTACTCCCAACTGCAGTATGAAGTCCGAATCTGTTATGAGTTGGATAGTTTACAGAATTTCCATCTGTCCAAACCAAAGGCAGATATTCTCCGGTTTGACTAAAATCAAAAACCAATGAATCATACCCGATAGTTACATTTTTCCAATCTCTCATCAAGTAAGGAGTCGGAAAATTTGGCATAGATGATATTCGGCTAATATCAATTTGTTGTGTGTATAAAATTTTTAAAAATAATTGGATAAATATTATAATTTTAAATATTTTTAGTTTATTCATAATTAGTCTAATGTTAATCGGTTATTTACTGATTTTCAATATTAAAAATTTAATCTCAATGTAAATCTGTTTGTATTTTCCAATCTTCCAAAATCAGTATAAGCATAATCCAACTTAATATTGGATTGTCCAAAAAGTTTGTAATTCAAGCCGGCACCAAATGTGAGTCCCTCTTCGCTATCCTGTTGTCCCAGTGCCTTGTAACCAGCTCTGATAAAAATCATTTTTAACAATGCCACTTCACATCCCATATTTACACTTTCAGTATTATTAATCGGGTGAAATGCGTCAATAGCCGTTGTTAACCGAAGTCCCTTTGTATTTAAAATATCATAAGCCAAACCAAATTGCATATTCAATGGTAATGGCCAATTATCTGTTGCCAATTCTCCCATGATTTTGTCATTATTTCCATCATGCAGAGGATCAGAATCATGATAAATAACCAAATCACTTCCGGCTAATTTCATATCAGGTCCATAGTTAGTAATTGCAGCTCCAATCCTTAATCCTTTGATTCCGGTTTTATATAATGTACCAACATCAAAAGCAAAACATGAAGATTTTTCATGCCACAATATTTCACTAATATATTTCAAATTAAAACCAATAGAAAATTTATCGGTCAAATTTTTCCCATAGGATAAACCTGTGGCAAATGAAGAAGCTTCAAAATCTTCACCGGTACCATCAGGATACTGCACAGTTCTTACTTTCATTTTTGGCATAGACATGGAATTTATAAAAAAGCCTATTGTTCCATATCCGGTTAAAGGAACAGCAACTCCAAAATAATTGAAACTAATCCCAGCCAGCCAATCAACCCGTTCAAAAACCATTTCACCGGATTTGATAACTCCCAGGCCTGCCGGATTCCAATATATTGAAGACACATCATCAGCAATACCAACAAAAGCACCACCCATCCCAATAGCCCTGGAACCAACTCCAACTTCTAAAAATGAGGCTGCAGTAGTGCCAACATTTGTTAACCTGTCATCCGAGAACGCCAAACAGGTCAACAGGATAATTGTAATGGTTATTGATCTCAAATTAGTCATAAAAGTCTCCTGAATATTTATTGGAAGTCTGTAATATTTGATTGTTGTTACACAATTTCTTTACTCCGGTTATTCATCATTTTTTAAAATACTTATTGTAAATGTTTGGCGAAAAAATCAACTTTTCTTGACAATCCTTCGTCTGATGTTTTTATTAACATCAGTTCTTTTCTGTTTACATTGATTTTTGTTTGAGCCTGTAATTTTTTGGCCAAACTTTCTATTTCCCGATTATATTTTTTTTGCAACTCTAAAGAATCCAGGCTTTGGCTTTTATAATTATTGAAAATATTTTTCTTTAATTCATTTGCCAGCAACCGTTCTTCCCAAAATATTTTTTCATCAATTACTGATTGTTTTTTGTCAAGGTTTTCAAAAAACCCAATATCTGAAAAAACTCTATCCCGAACATAGATTGCGACAATATTTTCCAAACTTTTCCTGATACTTAATAGATTTTTATATGAAATTTCAATAGGATTCATTCTATAGGTCTCTATAAAATCTTTAATTGAAAGACTCCCTGATTTAAATTCAGCAATATGTTTTGACATCCATTCACTCTTATTATTTGAAATAGATTGAATCTCATTTTTTCCTAAATATTGTAAATTAGCTGTACCTTTATGCTCATTATTAATGATCTCAGACATCCAATTCAAACTCTCTGCTTTGATTATCAGGTTTTGAGGTTCCATTATTCTATTTACAAAATGAAATGCCGTGTAATGTTCTTTCCTTTTTCGTATTGCACTGGCAAGTGATGATTTTCTTGAAATAAAATCTTTTTCTGTAACCATTCTGTTTATTTCTTTATCAATAACATAAAAAATATGATACAATTTCCCATCAAAAAATGGTTCAGAAAGTTGCAATAAAGGAAGAGAATAAATCAAATCTTCAATTTCCTGATTAACCTCATTAAATGAAATTTTATCAACTTCTCCAATATCTTTTATTTTAAGATTCTTGCCATTATTTAATAATGAAACATGAGTTGCACTAATTTTTCCCTGTGAAATTTGTTCGGCTTCAATTTTATTCGAAGAAACAAAATGTTTTAAAATAAGAGTAGTATTGCTTCTTTTGTAGGCTTGCCGCATTTCATCGTTATTAATTATTATAGAATCACGAATATGATGCAAAAATAATTCCCTGTTAATAGCAGCTCTTTCAAAATAATTCACTCTTTCCTGAATAAATGATTTGCTCAATAATCCCCGTTTTTTTGCTTCTTTGGCAAATAGGGATTTCTTAATCATTCCTGCGAGAATCATGTCAAACGCCTCTTCTCGTCCAAGTTGAGTGATCTGCCTCGGAGAAAATTCATAAGCTAAAGCAAATTCATCAGCTGTAATTTGCCTGTTGCCAACTGATGCAATAATAATCCTGTCATCTTCTTGTTTTGTACATGCACTGAATAAAAGTATCAATAATGATACAATTAATATTTGACAATATTTAATCATTATTTAATAACCACAAATCTACCAATTTTTTCCCCAATACCCGGAGCATCTACATGATAAATATAAATGCCATAAGCGATATCATTCCCATCTTTTGAGATTAAATCCCAGGATTCCATTCCATCATCAGCAGTACTGTTATGTTTGATTGTATCAACCAAAAAACCACGTAATGAATAAATCCGAATTGTACAGTCTTTAGGAAGATGGAAAAAATGAATCCGTCTTTCGCCTCTTCCAAATTTATAAGGATTTTGAGGTTCCCAGGTAGCAGTAACAACATAGGGATTTGGGACGACACAAATATCATCTAATTCCTGTTTTGCAATGCTATTGCTGGAATCTGCACCTTGTAAAGTAAACCTGAAAACATCACCTTGTTTATCAACAACTATATTGGTATCAATGTTCGAATTTACTGTATCAAAAACCATTTTGTAAGTTGTACTTCTAAAAGGTTTTTTTATAGATAAAAAATTTACATCTCCGGCTTTTGGCGGATCAACTGTAATCCAGGTAGTATCATTGAATCCATTTGATGAATCAACCTCAAAATCCGCTTCATACCGAATTACCCAGGAAAAATAATTTTTCAGGATAAAATCATCATCTGGTATTACAATAACAAGATCATCACCATGACTATATGTAGAATCATTATCATTATCAATAAGTGCATAATTTACATCCACAGAATCAGTGACATTAAAAATATTGACATTTGAAGGCCAGGATTTCAATCCAAACAGAGAATTCGTGTGAGTTATGATTGAATCGTGGAAAGAAATTTCATAATCTGCCGGCTGGTTTATATTCAACCTATATCCTGCAATATCTTCCCATTCCGGATTCAGTCGAACTTTTAATTCATAATCAGATTCACCGGCTATCCACCGGGTTTTGTCATTATCTAATGTAATTGCAGTATCATTATAAACAGAAATAATTGCACCATTAAATATTGGACTCTCTTCCCCATAAAGATTAACTTTTACTGAATCAATTATTAATGAATCACTGCCAATTTGATAAATAGAATAAAAAGGAATAACCTCTGTATGATATTTACTATCTTCAATAAACTCTAATTCATAGGTAGTTTTTCCGGAAGGAATTTTATGTTTTTCAACTATATCAAGTTCAATATATCCTGTTCCCGGGCCAATATGTTCAATATTTCCTTCAATATGAGGAGGTGTATAGCCGGCAGAAGCAGGACGAGGAGTAACAAAGCCGGTATTAATATCCTGAAAAGTAACTTCTCCAAGAGCATTAGTTTTAATAATCGAAGAGCACATTGATGGTGCAAGACCTTCAACACTATTTGAAGTATAACTTACTAATCCATAATCATAGGAAACTATAGCATAATAATATTTTTGACCATTTTGAACATCTGTATCTGTCCAGGTATGTTTTAATCCTGTATCATTACCCATATTGAACTTGACTCCATAAATATCAATTGGATGTGGTCCTTTTATATTATCATTAAGATCAAACTGGACAACCGGTTTTTGAAATGTTTTATTTCCATAGGCATCTGTGATTACTTTATTTTCCAAAAACTGGGCTTCAGTACTTTTATAAATTAAATAACCCTCAAAATCATATTCCTGTAAAAAGGGATCATAGGAATCTTCTGCAATATCATCCCAAACCAGAATAACCTCTCCGTCACCGGCATAAATCTTTAAATTCGGTTTCAATGGTGGTTTGGAAAACCTGTAATCTGCATTATATATTTGCTGAACTGTACGTTTGTTTTTCACCAGGTCATCCCGATCCTCTCCAAATAATAATGCCATTGAATATCGTTCTCTTTGGCCGGCATAAAGTGGAAAAGTTCCGGATGAGAAAAACATTCCAAGATTGTTTGGCTGTAAAATCTGATCCATTGGTAAAGGAGCTTTTGAAAAAACACCCCAGTTTTCTTCGTCATTTGTTAATTCATATTTATGTACCGGGAAAATCTCAAAACCGGTTAATCCAATCTGATCAGATTCATCGGGATCAGTTTCATTATAATTTGGTTCTCCATTGGTGGGCATGCCATCGCCTTCCCCAATATCCGCACCGGTATAATGAACATCATAAGGTCCGACACCATCAATGCCCAAATCATCATTTAATGGTTCATTTTTATCCCATTTACCATTTGCATTCAGATCTGTAAAACCTTCCCAATCACAATTTTCATCAGACTCCCAATGTGCTGTTGGATATCTATTGTAAAATTGGTAAAATTTTTCCCTGTTTTCATCAGAAAAGCCAAATGGATATTCATCAATGTATTCTCCTGGTCCATTTCCTTCCCGTTTTTCATCAATAATTCCATCAGAATCATTGTCTATTCCATCATCGGAAATACCAGGACTTTCCAAAAAAGCATATCCGGCATATCCAACAGGATACCAATTTCCAGGTGTACCATAACCATCTGTATCGTAAGCATATGCAATATCCAGGTTTGTATCATATTCACCCACATCATCGGCGCCATCTTCAACGCCACCAACTCCCCAATCAAGATATTGTGAATAGTAGGTTTTTTCATAATCGTGGCTTGATTCATTAGTAATATTATACAGCCAAAATATACAATCTTCGGCTAAAACATGACTCCATTGAAATCCCCTGGCTTTTACCCAAAGTCCAAGACCACCACGTGTTGAATCATCATGACAGTAATAATTCATATGAAGATTGGGTTCTTTGTCAGGATCATCATCAAAAACAAAAATTGTCTCCATATCGGCGTTAAAAATACCTTTTCCAAAGTAACCGTTCCAATGCCCTTCCCAACCTGGATCATCCGGGTTATCCATTTTATCAAGCCAAACCCGAGGCCAGCTATTTGGATCATTACTCATTGCCGGGATTTTATTTTCTTTGGCATCCATATTAAACCAAAAAGGTCTTGGCTCAAAGCCCCATGGAATATCATCAGGTGATTTGTCGACAAACTCTCTATATTGAGTCTCCATAGGATGAATCAGGACACCATCACCATTTGCAACTTCTACAGATACAATGACTGCCACACCATCACAATAATGCTTTCCAAATGACGGCCAATTACATGATGGCTCGTTGGGATAATCTGTTATTTCCCCATAATTTTTAAATTTTGTTAATACCAGATTACCATCCATTGTACCTATTCTCCGATAATCCCTTTTCCCTCTTTTAGAAAGGGGAGTCAGGGTCTGTGAATATAGGCTGCAAAGGAATAATAACATTATTAATAGTCCGTGTATCCTGGGAAATTTGTTATTCTTCATTTTCATCCACTTGTTATTATTGTTTTTTGCTAATTATTTATCTATATGTAATTTTGTTTATTTAGTGTCGAAAGATATTGAAAAACCAAAAATTATTTTTCTGGGTTCATAATAAAAATCCGGCCTGGTAAAAAAATCTTCCTGACTTTTTATTCCTGTATAAGATTGAAAATTCATATCAAAATCATAATCAGAACGTCCACTGGAATTATAAACATCCCGACTGTTCAATTTATCAAAAAGATTATAAATTTTAATGTAAGGTGAAATCATCGTATTTCTAATTTTAAAATCCTTTGAAACATTAAAATCAACCACAGCAGTCAAAGGTTTTCTTTCTCCGTTTACTATCCTGTTTGAATATCTTGGAGAAGATCGTGTATAAGGAGTTCCACTTCCTATTTTGCCAATAATACTAAAATGAAATCCATTGAATGTACTTGTAGCAAACAAATTAAGAGAATGTGTTTGATCCCAGTTTAAAGGATTTCGCCTTTTTTCCGATTGGATTGGTGGATCCTGTTGCTGATTAATCCATTCATCAGCAGGATTTGATGCATTCCCGGTAGCACTTTGATATGTATAATCAATTGAAAAACCGGGGCTGTTTATTGTTTCCAATTTTTCCAACGCTAAGGTAATTCCTTTAACATTGGCAAAATCCCGGTTGATATATCTCCAGTATTTCCCACCAAACATATCTGAACGGGTTTCCTGACCAATAAGATCTCTAATATCTTTATTATAACATGTGATATTAACTGAAAAAGTCTGGGACAAAGCCTGTTTTAATCCAATTTCATAGCTTACGGTTTTTTGAGGTTTTAACTCAGCATTTCCCATTGAATTAAAACTTCCCCGAGGTGGCTGATCACCTTTTAATTGCACTAATGACACTTCAAAATCAGGATTTAAATACAGATGTTCATAACTTGGTATTTGGAAAAAATGTCCATAAGAAAAATGAATAACCCCATTGTCAGTAATCGGATAGGCGATTCCAAAACGCGGACTGAATTGGTAGGAAATCTCAGCATCTCTTTTTTCAGAATCACGGGTATTATAAAAATGCTCCGGCACTTTTCCGTCAGGATTAAAATAATCATACCGCAAACCGGCATTAATAATCATATCACCGACTTCAATTTTGTCCTGGAAATAGGCTGAAATTTCATTAGGTTTATGTGAATAAGAATTATTATACCAGGATGAATCTGGTGGTATCTGCAAATTATCATTTTCATCAAAATATATTTGATATTCATGCAGAGATAAATTGCATTGTTTATAACTAACCCCTACTCCAATCTTATTAATATTATTTATCTGACTGGTAAGGTCTGTTTTAAGAATAGTTGTCCTGTTTTGCCTATGGTGTTGCCACATTCGCATACCACCTGTTGAGAAACCATTTGAGCCTGTTCCGGTTAATAATTCGATTGGAACATACCTGGAATCCAATTCATTTTTATAAACAAACTGATCATATTTGGTATTTGCTTTTGAAAAATTACCCGATAAAAAAGTACCAGCCGAAAATACATGTGTATATTGAAAAGAATTTTGATAACTAATGCTTTCTCGCTTATAATTTCCATCAGGATTATATTTGAAAAGTCTATCAAATTCCGAATATTCCTTATCCTGATAAAAAGATGATAAATTTATTTTATCTCGCTTAAATACTTTAAAAGTCAATTTACCCTGCAAGGTTTTTCTTAATGTTGGATTCATTGGAACATATTTATTATCACCTGTAGATTCCAGATAAACTTCATCATTACTAAAATCACAGGAATCTTCAGGTGTAAATAATCGTTGTCCATACATCCACCCATTTGAATTATATAATCTTCCCACAAGAGAAAAACTTATTTTCTTGTTTAAAATTGGAAGAGGGCCACTTATACTAAATTGTGAATTTGAAATTGCTAAGGGGTTAAGATTATTAATATATAAAAAAGTTTCATCATGATTACTTACATAATCACCACCGAAAAAAGAGACTTTCCCGGAAAAGTCCTCTTGCCCCTCTTTTGTTACAATGTTTACTATTCCTGACATTGCCTGTCCATATTCGGCGTTAAAAGTTCCACTAATCACTTCTACTTCCTGAACAATATCATTTTCTACTTCAAAAGGTACATCTCCGGAATATCCATCATTCATTGGAATTCCATCAACAATGTACATTACTTCGCCGGAACGGCCACCACGAAAATGCCCATTAACCACACCTGCCTGTAATTCAACAATTTCATTAAGATTAACAACCTGAAGTTGATTTATCTGATCAGCACTAACTTTGAATGATGTTGAGGTGACATCCTTTTGTACAATAGGAGCATGTGCAATTACAATAACTTCTTCACCTTCTAAGGTTTTTGATGAGAGCGAAAAATTAACCGAACTGGTCAAATCTATCATCACTTTTACATTTTGTTGAATAATTTTATTATATCCAATCATTGTTGCCTGTAGTGTATAAACACCGGGTGGAACATTTAAAATATTATAAAATCCATTTATATCTGAGGCTGCACCTAAGTTTGTTCCTTCAAGAATTATGTTTGCGCCGATTAAATTCTGTCCTGATTCCTTATCAATAATAGTACCGGATATTTTCCCTGTTATTCCACTAAATAGTAAAACCGGAATCAATATAAACGCGATAATATAAAAATTCTTTACACACCTCATATAATAACCTCAATGTTATGTTAAATTTATTCTTCCGAAGGTAAAAATTACCTCCGGAAGAATGTTGTGATTCTGTTTATCTAATTAATGCCATTTTTCGTGTAAATCGTTTATCACCGACAGTCATTACATAAATATAAATACCTGTAGATACTAAACTTCCGTTATCATCTTTAGCATTCCAAACTGCATTATGATATCCCTGAGTATATTTTGAATTTACCAGAGTTTTTACTTTTTGCCCGAGAATGTTATAAATACTGACATTTACTTCGCTATTTTTCAGGACATAAAATTCAATCTGTGTTTCCGGATTAAAAGGATTCGGATAATTCTGTTTTAATAAAAACCTGTCAGGTAAGGAACTAATATTGTATTCATCATCTTCAATTGCTGTACTGCCTGATACAACCATTTTTTCTACACTAAAGTCATCAAACCAGGTGGTTCCGGTAGGATTAGATGTAT
>JAOZSR010000088.1 GCA_029939575.1 Fidelibacterota bacterium | reverse complement strand
CCGTGAAGGTGGCAGAACAGTTGCTTCCGGTGTTGTTGCTGAAGTAGTAGAGTAATTTTAATAAGAAGGTATAAAGAGAATGCGGGACATAATTATATTGGAATGCACAGATTGCAAGCGCAGAAATTATACATCAGATAAAAATAAACGGAATCAGCCAAAGAGAGTAGAATATAAAAAATATTGTCGCTGGTGCCGTAAACATACTATACATAAAGAAACCAGGTAATTAGTTTTGAAGGTGAGTAGCTCAACTGGAAGAGCGCTGGTCTCCAAAACCAGAGGCTGCGGGTTCGATCCCTGCCTCACCTGCATAATATTACTTGAGAAATAGGATATTCAGATAGGAACTTTTAGAAAATGTTTAAAAAAATAAAAGAATATTTTGACGGTGTTGTTTTTGAAATGAAAAAAGTATCTTGGCCAAGTTGGGAAGAGTTGAAAGGGTCTACTATTGTAGTTTTGACTGTATCACTTTTTTTGGCGACGTTTCTTTTTCTTGTTGATTTTGTATTTTCAAAAATCGTTCAAGTAATTCTCTGAGATTAAATTTATGGATTGGTACGTTCTAAAAATATTTTCAAGCAAAGAAAAAAAGATTCGCGACTCAATATTAAGAGAGGCGGAAATAGCTGGTTTACAAGACCAGATAAAAGAAGTTCTTGTGCCATCAGAAAAAGTTACCGAAATGAAGGAGGGTAAAAAGAAGGTTCGTGAGAAAGTGTTCTTTCCAGGTTATATTTTAGTAAATATGGAAATTTCAAAAGAATCACGTTACCTTATTGAGAACATTCCGGGTGTAATGAGTTTTGTTGGTTCGGGTGGACATCCACAACCATTAAGTGCAGAAGAAACAGCTCGTGTAATGGGAGAGGTTGAGAAAAAAGATGGGCGTGAAATAATGGCGGTCCCATTTCAGATGGGCGACCCGATAAAAGTTGTAGATGGGCCATTTGCCGATTTTAGAGGTACGGTTCAGGAAGTTAATGAAGATAAGAAAAAAATTAAAGTTTCGGTGAGTATTTTTGGTAGACCGACGCCAGTTGAATTGGATTTTTTACAAGTGGAATTAGAGAAATAGGTGAATTATGGCAAAAAAAATCAATGCTAAAATAAAATTACAAATAGATGCAGGAAAGGCTAATCCATCTCCTCCGGTTGGTCCTGCTTTAGGACAGCACGGTGTGAATATAATGGAGTTTTGCAAAGCCTTTAATGCTCGTACACAAGAGCAAGCTGGATATATTATTCCTGTTGAAATAACTGTATTTGCCGACAGGTCATTTACATTTATTACTAAAACACCCCCAGCTGCAACATTATTATTGAAAGCTCTCAAAATTGAAAAGGGTTCAGGAGAACCGAACATGACAAAAGTTGGACAGGTTTCTCTTGACGCTGTCAAAGGAATCGCGGAAATTAAAATGCCAGATCTTAATGCACATACTATTGAGCAAGCCGTAGAGATGATAAAAGGTACTGCGAGAAGCATGGGCATTATAGTAAAGGAATAGAGGGTACAGATATATGAAAAGTTCAAAAAGGGTATTAAATAACAAAAAAATTATTGACAAGAACAAAGATTATCCTCTCTTAGATGCAATATCCATACTAAAAAAATCAGAACAGGTTAAATTTGATGAAACTGTAGAAGTTCATGTTAACCTTGGAGTTGATCCCAGGCATGCAGATCAAAATTTAAGAGGAACTGTATCATATCCACACGGAACAGGAAAGTCAATTAAGGTTCTTGTAATGACAAAAACTAAAGTTGATGAAGCCAAAGAAGCAGGTGCTGATTATGTTGGTCTGGATGAATATGTAGAAAAAATTCAGGGTGGCTGGGCAGATATTGATGTTATTATTACTACTCCTGATGCAATGGGTTCGGTCGGGAAACTTGGTAGGATTTTAGGACCAAAAGGCCTGATGCCTAATCCAAAAAGTGGTACAGTAACAATGGATGTTGCAAATGCAGTTAAAGAGGTTAAGGCTGGTAGAGTTGAATTTAGGGTTGATAAGAGTGGTATTATACATACAATAGTTGGCAAAATGTCATTTTCGGATGATAAAATTTTAGATAATATCAACACAATTATCACACAACTAAAAAAAATGAAACCTGCTGCTGTGAAAGGTACATACTTAAAAAAAATTACACTTTCTTCAACAATGGGACCTGGAATTCATATTGATAAATCAACAGTGGCTAAATCGTAATTCGATTGAGGAGAAGAAATGCCTAATTCGAAGAAAATTGAAACAGTAAATAGTATTAGTGAAAAGATGTCAAAATCACAATCTGCATTTTTTACGGATTATAAGGGAATTAATGTAGAGCAAATTAATGAGCTCCGTACTGAGTTTTATAAATCTGGAATTGAGTACAAGGTCGTTAAAAAAACTCTGACAAAAATTGCCGCAAAAGATGCCGGATATGAGAATATTGATGATCTGTTGGTTGGGCAGATGGGAATTGCATTTTCCTATGATGATCCGGTAAGTCCAGCAAGAATTATAACCAAATATGTAAAAGATAATAAAATGAATAACTTCAAAATTACAGGTTGTATTTTTGAAGGAGACATTTTTACAGAAGAAAAAGTTAAACAGGTTGTTGATCTACCATCAAGAGACGAACTGCTTGCGTCATTGTTAGGCACATTGAATGCTCCTATGGGCAATCTTGTGGGAATATTGAATGCAGGTATGAGTAATTTTGTTGGTGTTTTAAAATCTCTTAGCGAAGTAAAAGAAAAATAATATATATCCAATAATAGGAGGAATGTAAGAAATGGCAGACATTACCAGAGCAGATGTGCTCAAATATTTGGAAAACGCAAACATGCTTGAGATCTCTGATCTGATTAAAGAAATTGAAGAGAAATTCGATGTAAAAGCAGCCGCACCAGTAGCAGCAGTTGCAGCAGTTGCAGCCACAGCAGAAGAAGTTGAAGAACAAACTGAATTTGATGTTATTCTTAAAGAAATTGGCGCCAAGAAAATTAATGTTATTAAAGTTGTCAGAACCGTGACAAGTCTTGGTTTGAAAGAAGCTAAAGAACTCGTAGATGGTGCACCTAATGCCGTAAAAGAGGGTGTTACAAAAGACGAGGCTGAAGAACTTAAAAAACAGTTAGAAGAAGCTGGAGCCACAGTCGAAATCAAATAGGCTGTAATTATTTTACACCTATCATTTGATGACAGTTTACAAATTAAATAAAATATTAAAATCCCCTTTTAATTTTAAAAGGGGATTTTAAAAGAGAAAAGGAGACGATCTTTTGGGTAGAACGCCAAGTAATATCGTTGAACGTGTGTCTTTCTCTAAAAATCCGGTTGTCCAGGAAATGCCGAATTTGTTGGATATTCAGACAAAATCTTTTGAAACCTTCCTGCAAAAATCGGTACATCCCGAAAACAGGAAGAAAATAGGGCTTGAAGCAGCCTTCAATAATATTTTCCCTATTGAAGATTCCCATGGTAATTATTTGTTGGAATTTAAATATTATACCGTGGGTGAGTCACGTTATACAATTAAAGAATGTATCGAACGTGGTGTAAGTTATGCTGTACCATTAAAAGTACGCATGGTTTTGCATGTAAGCGAAGAAGGAAGCACTAAAGGAGACTATACCGCCGGAATAGAGCAGGATATTTTTCTGGGAAACGTTCCATTTATGACACCAAAAGGTACTTTTGTAATCAATGGTGCCGAGAGAATTGTTGTAAGTCAGCTACAAAGATCACCCGGTGTTTTCTTTGATGAAGGTATTCATACGAACGGAATGAAAATTTACACAGCCAGAATTATCCCTTTTAGAGGTTCGTGGGTAGATTTTGTTATTGATACTAGAGATGTTCTTAGTGCAATTATTGACAGGCGTCGAAAATTTCCCGCCACAATATTGCTCAGGGCTTTTGGATACCCAACTAATGAGGATATTTTAAAACTTTTTGGGATTGGTGAAAGATTTGACATTACTAAAACCAGGAAAAAAGTTCTTGGGAAAATCCTGGCAGAAAGTATTGTAGATCCTGAAACCGGTGAAGTACTTTTTGATATAAAAGAAAAATCAGAAATAGACAAAAAAATTCTGGATAAATGTCAGGAACACAATGTAGAATCAATATTGGTTTTTACAACTGATGATGATATTGAAAAATCTATTTTTATTAATACTTTTCGAAAAGATACAGCAACCTATGATGAAGAATCTGCTATCTACTTCTTATACAAAAATTTAAGAACCGGTGAACCACCAAATTTTGAAACTGCAAAGAAATTTGTGGAGAGATTATTTTTTAGTCCTAAAAAATATGATCTTGGGGAAGTTGGCCGTTATAGAATAAATAAAAAATTCAATCTCAATGTTCCTGTTGAAGATACTGTTTTAACACAGGATGATTTTGTTGAGATTATGAAACATATTGTTTATATGAAAAAAGGCTCACTGGGTCCTGATGATATTGATCATCTCGGAAACAGAAGAGTACGCACAGTTGGTGAGCAACTTGAAAACCAATTTAATGTTGCTTTTACAAGAATGTCAAGAACTGTTAGAGAGCGAATGAATCTGAGAGAGTCTGAAAACCTGACACCTCAGGATTTAATCAACTCCAGAATTATTACCTCAGTTCTGAATTCATTTTTCGGTACAAGCCAGTTATCACAATTTATGGATCAAACAAATCCATTAGCAGAAATAACTCATAAAAGACGTGTTTCTGCACTTGGCCCTGGTGGATTGACCAGGGAAAGAGCCGGTTTTGAAGTTCGTGATGTTCACTATACTCATTATGGTAGACTTTGTCCTATTGAAACCCCAGAAGGGCCAAATATTGGTTTGATTTCATCGTTATCAACTTATTCTTATGTAAATAAACTTGGTTTTATTGAAACTCCATATCGAAAAGTTCTTAAAAAAGACGGTGTACCTTATGTTTCTGAAGAAGTTGAATTATTATCTGCAGATGATGAAGATCGTGAGTTGATTGCACAGGCAAATGCTCCTATTGATGATTCTGGAAAATTTACAGCTGACAACGTGAGGGCAAGAATCAGGGGGGAATTCCCAATGGCCTCGATTGATAATGTAAGATATATGGACGTTTCACCAAATCAGTTAGTGTCTGTTTCAGCTGCGCTTATTCCATTTTTGGAACATGATGATGCAAACAGGGCTTTGATGGGCTCGAATATGCAACGGCAATCCGTTCCTTTGCTCAAACCGCAAAAGCCAATTGTAGGTACCGGGCTGGAAAAAATCGTTGCCGCAGATTCCAGGACTACTTTACTCGCTCCAATTGATGGAGTTGTTGAGGAAGTTTGTTCTGACTACATCATGATTCGCACATTTGATGAAGACAAAATTGCCTTAGATGAAAATAAAGGCCGCTATAAATTAGATTTAATCAAATTTCAACGAACCAATCAGGATACTTGCGTAAATCAGAGACCTATTGTAAATGAAGGTGATGAAGTAAAAAAAGGTCAGATTGTAGCTGATGGATGTTCAACCGATAAGGGTGAGCTTGCATTAGGCAGAAATGTATTGGTTGCATTTATGCCCTGGCGTGGATATAATTTTGAAGATGCTATTATTCTGAGTGAAAATTTGGTAAAAAATGATGTTTTTACCTCTGTTCATATCAAAGAATTTGAGTTGGAAGTTCGGGATACAAAACGTGGTAATGAAGAATTAACACGGGAGATACCAAATGTTAGTGAAGAAAGAACCAAAGACTTAAAAGAAAATGGAATTATCAGAATTGGTGCAGAGGTAGAGCCAAGTGATATTTTGATAGGTAAAGTTACTCCAAAAGGTGAAACTGACCCAACTCCTGAAGAAAAATTATTAAGAGCGATTTTTGGTGAAAAAGCGAGTGATGTAAAAGATGCGTCAAAAAGATGTGATTCGGGAATTCGTGGAGTAGCTGTTGAAAGTAAACTTTTTCAGAGAAAAGGAAAAAGCAGCCGAGCCCTTGAAAAAAGGGAAATAGAAAATATCACCAATAATAATGTTCAGAGACATCGGGCCTTAAGAGAACGTCGAAATAAAATTCTTACCAAAATATTAAAAAATAAAAAGGCCGAACATTTTACTGATATTAGTGGAACCAAAATATTGGTTAAAAAAGATACTAAGTTAACACTTGAAATTCTTGAAAAAATTGATTTTGATAACATAAGTATTGAAAATAGGGTTACATCCAGCCCAACAGCCAACAGAAAAATAAATGAAGTTCTCACAAGTTATATTGAATTAGCACAAAAAATTGACGAAGAAAAAGAAAGAACTATTTATAAAATAAAAGTTGGTGATGATCTTCAACCGGGAGTATTACAATTAGCAAAAGTATATGTTGCTGATAAACGTAAAGTTCAGGTTGGTGACAAAATGGCTGGAAGACATGGTAACAAAGGTGTAGTTTCAATAATTGTTCCTGAAGAGGACATGCCATTTCTAGCAGATGGTACTCCGGTAGATATTGTATTAAATCCGCTGGGCGTGCCTTCTCGTATGAATCTGGGACAGTTATATGAAACAATGTTAGGATGGGCCGGTAAAGAGCTTGGTCTTGAATATGAGACACCTGTATTTAACGGAGCAACAAGTAGTGAAGTTGAGGAAGAATTAAAAAAAGCAAATCTTCCTGTAACCGGAAAAACAAAATTATTTGATGGAAAGACCGGTGAAGCATATGACAACCCTATAACAGTAGGGTATATTTATATGATGAAACTTTATCATCTTGTTGAGGATAAAATGCATGCCAGATCAACCGGACCATATTCACTTGTTACTCAGCAACCACTTGGTGGTAAAGCCCAGTTTGGTGGACAGAGACTTGGTGAAATGGAAGTGTGGGCCCTTGAAGCTTATGGAGCAGCATATACATTACAGGAACTTCTGACTGTTAAAGCAGATGATGTAGACGGTCGAACAAAAATATATAACGCCATTGTTAAAGGCGAAAATTATTCCAATTTCGGTGTACCGGAATCTTTTAATGTTCTATTAAAGGAACTACAAGGATTGTGTATCGAAATGGATATAAATTAACTCCAATTAACGGAACTGGAGGAAATAGGAAAAAATGGATTTTTCAAAACCTTTTAACAGAAAAAAAGAATTTGAAAAGATTACAATACATCTCTCGTCACCAGAGACAATTCTTAGAAGGTCTCACGGCGAAGTATTAAAACCCGAAACCATTAATTATCGGTCTTATAAACCGGAAAAAGATGGCTTGTTTTGTGAAAAAATATTTGGGCCGGTTAAAGACTGGGAATGTCATTGTGGAAAATACAAAAGAATCAGGTATAAGGGTATTATCTGTGATCGTTGTGGTGTAGAAGTTGCCCGGAAAAAAGTTCGTCGTGAACGAATGGGGCACATTACTCTTGCGGTACCGGTAGTACATATTTGGTTTTTAAGATCGATCCCGAGTAAACTATATTATCTACTTGATCTTAAAACCAAGGCACTTGAAGAAATTGTATATTATGAAAAATATATCGTATTGAATCAGGGAAAATCAGAAATACCTTTTAAAACTGTAATTACTGAAGAAGAGTATTATGAAAACCTGATTAAATTTGGTCCAAAAAGTGATCTCTTTGATGATGAAGAAGCCCAGGATTATTTCATTGCCAAAACCGGTGGTGAAGCCCTGCGTGAGCTACTTCAAAAAATCGATGTTGACTTATTGGTTAAAGAACTGAAGAGCGAGTTAAAAACCAAACGTTCAGAAACCAAAAAGAAAGAGATTCTCAAAAGATTAAAAATTATCAAATCTTTTGTTTCTTCCGAAGAAAAACCACCGAATAAGCCGGAATGGATGGTTGTAACTGTATTGCCGGTTATCCCACCTGATTTAAGGCCATTGGTTCCTTTGGAAGGCGGACGTTTTGCCGCAAGTGATTTAAATGATTTATATCGTAGAGTTATTATACGTAATAATCGTTTAAAACAATTAATGGAAATCAAAGCTCCTGATGTAATTTTACGTAATGAAAAAAGAATGCTCCAGGAAGCTGTAGATTCATTATTAGATAATTCCAGAAGACGCACCGAAGTAAGAAGTGGTACAAGACGTCCATTGAAAAGTTTAAGTGACATGCTTAAAGGTAAAGAGGGACGTTTCAGACAAAACTTACTTGGTAAACGTGTAGATTATAGTGGAAGATCAGTAATCGTTGTGGGACCAACACTAAAACTTAATCAGTGTGGGCTTCCAAAGGAAATGGCGATAGAGCTTTTTAAACCACATATTATTCATCAGCTAATTCGAAGAAAACTGTCGAAAACACCTAAAGCAGCCAAAATTATGGTTGATCAAAAGGATGCTGAAGTTTATAAAGTATTAGAATATGTTGTTCAGGATCATCCAATCCTATTAAACCGTGCTCCTACATTGCATAGATTAGGAATTCAGGCTTTTCAGCCAGTTTTAATTGATGGCAAGGCGCTTCGTGTTCATCCGCTTGTTTGTGCGGCTTTTAATGCAGATTTTGACGGTGACCAGATGGCAGTTCATGTACCATTATCATTTGAAGCCCAGATGGAATGTAAAATTATGGCACTTTCGAGCCATAATATTTTACATCCGGCACATGGATACCCGATTTCCATACCTTCGCAGGATATGGTTATTGGTGTTTATTATATGACACGTCACAAAAATGGTGTTAAAGGAGAAGGGTTTAAATTTTCATCTATTGATGAAGCTATTTTTGCATATAATGTAGGTGAGGTTGACCTACATGCTAAAGTTAGTATTCTGATTAATGGAGAAATGATAAACACAACACCAGGTAGAGCATTGTTTAACAGTCTGTTACCATCTGGAATCGGATATGTAAACGAACTGATAAGTAAGAAGCGACTGGAAAAAATTGTACATATGACTTTTCAGAAAACCGGTAATTATCATACTGTTAAATTTTTGGATGCATTAAAAGATTTTGGTTTTGAATATGCAACAAAAGCTGGCCTTTCAATTTCTATATCAGATATTTTAATTCCTAATGAAAAAGAGGGAATTATTAAACAGGCTTTTGAGAGGGTAGAAGATATTAAAACCAAATTCAAAAAAGGTGTACTTACTGAGGGTGAAAGATATAATAAAGTAATTGATAACTGGACGCATACTTCAAATAAATTATCCCAGGTTATGATGGAAAACATGGCAAGTGCCGACCAAGGTTTTAATTCGGTATTTATGATGGCAGATTCAGGTGCCAGGGGTAGCAATGATCAGATTAAACAGTTAGCTGCTATGCGTGGATTAATGGCAAAACCTCAGAAATCTATGACTGGTTCAGTAGGTGAGATTATTGAAACGCCGATTATTTCAAACTTTAAGGAAGGCCTTTCGGTACTTGAGTATTTTATTTCAACTCATGGAGCGCGAAAGGGTTTAGCAGATACGGCACTAAAAACTGCTGATGCCGGTTATCTTACCAGGAGACTGGTAGATGTCGCCCAGGACGTTGTAATTACACAAGATGATTGTGGAACGATTAATGGTATTACTATTTCTGCTTTGAAAAAAGAAGAAAAAATAATTGAAAACTTATCAGATCGTATTGTAGGCCGAGTCGCCCAGGAAGATATTTATAATCCTGACTCAGACGATGAGATTATTGTTGAAGCGGGATTTGAAATTGATGAAATTGCAGCAGAGCGTATTCAGGATGTCGGTATTCAGGAAGTATTAATTCGTTCAGTATTAACCTGTGAATCTGATCATGGAGTTTGTGCGAAATGTTATGGACGTAATCTTGCTACATCCAGATTAATTAATATAGGTGAAGCCGTAGGAATTGTTGCAGCCCAATCAATTGGTGAACCGGGCACTCAGTTAACTTTACGTACATTCCATTTTGGTGGAACCGCTGCCAGGGTAATTGAAGAATCCGAAACTACATCTAAAACCAAAGGAAAGGTAACATTTTCCGGATATTATAAATCAGTACCATTTAAAAAAGATAATACAACAGTAGTTTTATCAAGGAATTCGACTTTAGATATTGTTGACGATAACAACAGAATCACATCTACCTATAATATACCCTATGGTGCTCATATGATTGTTGAAGATGGTGAGATGGTAGTAGATGGCCAAGCTCTGTTTCGTTGGGATGTATATTCTGATCATATTCTTGCATTAAATTCAGGACGGGTTCGTTTTGAAGATTTAATTGAAGGTGTTACATATAGTATTGCAGCAGATGATTCAGGACATAAATCGAGTACTATTATTGATTCAAAAGATCGTTCAATTCAACCGAGAATTGATATTGTTTCTGAAGAGGATGGTGTTGAGGTAGTTCATAGAGGAAACATATTACCTGTAGGTGCTACATTATCAGTTAAAGATAATCAACATGTTGAAATTGGTCAAATCCTAACCAAGATGCCAAAAGAAAGTGGTAAGAGTGGAGATATTACAGGAGGTTTACCAAGAGTTGCAGAACTCTTTGAAGCTAGAAAACCAAAAGATCCTTCAGTAATTACTGAAATTGATGGTATAATCAGATTTGGAGATACAAAACGTGGTATCCGTGAAATTTTTGTTGACGGAGAAAGCTCCTTATCTAAAAAATATAAAATGCCTTATGGGCGTTATATTCTTGTAAATGAGGGTGATAGGGTTAGCGCAGGTCAGAGACTTTGTGAAGGACCGATATCTCCAAGGGATATTCTTGCTGTCCAGGATCCAAGAAAAGTACAGGAATATCTGGTTAATGAAATTCAGGAAGTCTACCGTCTACAGGGTGTAAGAATTAATGATAAACATATTGAAGTTATTGTGCGGCAAATGATGCAGAAGGTTCATATCGAAGATTCAGGAGATACAGATCTTCTTGAAAAAGATAAAGTTGATAAACGAGAGTTGATCAATGAAAATAATCGTATGCATGATAGCGTAGTAATAATTGAAGTTGGTGACTCTGAATGGTCGGAAGATGATGTTGTTTCAAAGCAGGATTTTGCAAAATTCAACAGAGTTTTGAAAGAAGAAGGTAAATTGCCGGCAAAAGCAAGACGTGCCCGTCCAGCACAGTTTCAGGAAATTTTACTTGGAATTACCAGAGCGTCGCTAAATACTCAATCTTTTATTTCTGCAGCTTCATTTCAGGAAACAACCCGGGTATTGACAGATGCGGCAGCAGCAGCTAAAGTTGACAATTTAATTGGTTTGAAAGAAAATGTAATCATGGGTAGGTTAATTCCTGCTGGAACAGGACTAAGAAAATACCGTGATGTTATTGTGAGAGAATCTGACGATGAGACGAGACAGTGGGAACAGGTCAGAAGTAAGGAAAAGGATAAAGAAGACGAACTTGCGTCGCTCAAAAAATAACGAAAAAACTTATAAAATCTATTGCATTAAAAAATAAAGCATAGTATTTTTGTAGGCTTTTACAATGGAGAGAATATGCCAACTATAAATCAGTTGATCCGTAAAGGAAGAAAAGTAATAAAGAAAAAACAAAAGTCACCCGCTTTGGGAGAAAGCCCTCAGAGACGCGGGGTTTGTACCAGGGTTTATACTACTACCCCGAAAAAACCAAACTCAGCACTTCGCAAAGTAGCTCGTGTCAGACTTTCTAGTGGTAGAGAGGTAAATGCTTATATTCCGGGTGAAGGACATAATTTGCAGGAACATTCAATAGTACTTGTTGAAGGTGGAAGAGTTAAGGATTTACCTGGAGTACGTTATCATATCGTGAGGGGAACTCTTGATACAGATGGTGTTGCTGATAGAAAAAATAGTCGTTCCAGATATGGTACAAAACGGCCTAAATAAGGTTAAGGAGTTTTAGTTAATGAGTCGTAGGAAAAAAATAGTTGCACGTGATATATCGCCCGATCCAAAATTTGGAGATAGGCAGGTAACTCGGTTTATAAATTATCTTCTTAAACGTGGAAAAAGATCTGTAGCAGAATCTATTTTTTATGATGCAATTGATGTTATAAAAGAAAGAAAAAAAACTGACGGATTAAAAATTTTTCAGAAAGCGATTAAAAATGTTCAACCAATGTTAGAAGTGAAATCCAAAAGAATTGGTGGAGCAACATACCAGGTTCCTGTTGATGTGGATGCCGGAAGAAAATTTGCCCTGGCTACAAGATGGATAATTGGATTTGCCCGTGCCAAAAAAGGTAAACCAATGGCAATTAAATTAGCTGATGAGTTTATCGCAGCAGCTAACAATGAGGGTTCTGCGATAAAGAAAAAAGAAGATGTACACAAAATGGCAGAAGCAAACAAAGCCTTTGCTCATTTTAAATAAAATATAATTCTGGGAAATTAAGTGAAATTAGAGAATCTAAATAATGTAAGAAATATTGGAATTATGGCGCATATTGACGCTGGTAAGACCACTACGACTGAAAGGATTCTCTTTTATACTGGCAAATTACATAAAATGGGTGAGGTTCATAACGGAAATACTGTGATGGACTGGATGAAGCAGGAGAAAGAAAGAGGAATTACCATTACTTCTGCTGCTACAACTTGTTTTTGGAATAAGCATAGAATTAATATCATTGATACTCCCGGACATGTAGACTTTACAGCAGAGGTTGAAAGATCCCTGAGAGTTCTTGACGGTGCTGTTGCCATCTTTTGTGGTGTTGGTGGTGTAGAGCCACAAAGTGAAACTGTCTGGAAACAGGCAGATAAATATAACATCCCCAGGTTGGCTTTTGTAAATAAAATGGATCGCGTTGGATCCGATTTTTATAATGTACTCGATATGATTGAGTCCAGATTAAAGTCTAAGACGGTACCTGTAAATATTCCCATCGGAAGTGGAGAACTATTTACAGGAATTATTGATTTAGTCTCGATGAAAAGTGTTGTCTATGAAGATAATGGCTTTGGAGCAAACTATGTAATTGACGATATTCCGATAGATTTAGTCGATCAGGCAGAAAAATATCGTGAGCAATTACTTGAGAATGCGTCGGTTTATAGTGATGAATTATTAGCAAAATATTTAAATGGCGATGTGATCGAAGAACAGCTTATTAGGGATGCAATCAGGATTGGAACTCTCAAAAATGAGATAATTCCGGTTCTTTGTGGGTCTTCGTTTAAAAATAAAGGTGTTCAATTTCTACTTGATGCTATTATAAATTATTTACCTTCACCCTTTGATGTACCTGATATTGCAGGTCAAAATCTACATGGTACAAAAATATATAGAAAACCATCACGGGAAGTGCCTTTTTCCGGGTTGATTTTTAAAGTTATGACCGATCAACACGTAGGTCGATTAAGTTTTATCAGAGTATATTCCGGAATTTTGGAAAAAGGTAGCCAGATTTTAAATTCAGCTACTGGTAAAAAAGAGCGAATTAACAGACTATTGATGATGCATGCTAATAAAAGGGAGGATGTGAATCAATTATCTGTGGGTGAAATTGGTGCGGTTGTCGGGTTGAAACATAGTTTTACCGGGCATACATTATGCGAACCTAAAAAACCAATTTTGTTAGAAGCAATGGATTTTCCAGAACCCGTAATCTCGGTTTCTATTGAACCAAAAAGTAAAGGGGACTCTGAATCCTTGAGTAACTCACTTGAAAAATTATCTTATGAAGATCCTACTTTTCAAATTAAGGTTGATGAAGAAACAGGGCAGACAATTATCTCTGGAATGGGAGAATTGCATCTGGAAATATTATCTGACCGTCTTACAAGGGAATTTAATGTAAATGCTCATATTGGCAAACCCCAGGTCTCCTATCGAGAAACTGTAATGGGCGACTCGTTCGGAGAAGGGCGATTTATAAAACAAACAGGCGGAAAAGGCCATTTTGCAGTAGTTAAAGTAAAAGTAGAGCCCGATTCATCATCCAAAGATGTAGTAGTGGAAAACGAAATAAATGCAAATGTAATTCCCAAGGAATTTATTCCTGCAATGGTTAAAGGTGTTGAAGACAGGTTAAAAAGTGGTATTTTGGCAGGTTATCCAACACAAAAAATTAAAGTTAAATTAATAGAAGCTGAATATCATGAAACTGATTCAAGTTCTATGGCTTTTGAAATTGCCTCATCATTGGCAGTAGAAAAGGCGCTAGAAAGTGGTAGCCCGGCAATTCTGGAACCTGTTATGAAATTAGATGTGGTTGTTCCGGATGCCTATATCGGTGAAGTAATTAATGATTTGAATTCAAGAAGAGCGAATATCCTAAGTATGGACAAAAGAAACGATTCAAATATTGTAAGTTCAAAAATTCCTTTAAGGGAATCTTTTAACTATGCAACAGACTTGCGTTCCATAACTCAGGGTAGAGCAGTATTTACAATGAAATTTTTAAACTATGATTATTGCGATAAAAAAATTCAGAGAGCAATAATTGAGAAAACTAGAGGGTTTATACCCGATTTTTTAAATAATTAAGGAGTTTTCCCATGGCAAAGGAACAGTTTAAACGAACAAAACCCCATGTAAATGTTGGAACCATC
>JAOZSR010000087.1 GCA_029939575.1 Fidelibacterota bacterium | reverse complement strand
ATTGGCCAAATAATGACTTTCTTGGAGATAGTGTTATAATACCACCGGCTTCAAATGTAAAAGCAGCAAAAGAACGAAAAGAAAAATCAAATGATTATGAATGTTTTGATTGGTGGTTCTGTCATAAAAAATTAAAATAAGAGGGTAATAATGGAAAAATTAAACGAAGTTTATAAATGCGAAGAGTGTGGAAATATTGTAGAAGTTTTAAACCCAGCAGGAAAACTAGTATGCTGTGGTCAGCCAATGATTTTGCAAGAAGAAAAAACAGAGGATTCTTCAAATGAAAAACATGTACCATTTATTATCCAAGAAGGTGATAAGGTAACTGTAAAAGTTGGGCAAAACACAGATCATCCAATGATGGAAAAACATTATATTCAGTGGATAGAATTACTAGCAGATGGTAAAGTTTATCGCCAATATTTGAAACCTGAAGATAAACCTGAAGCAGTATTTTATATAAAAGTCGATAATATTTCTGCAAGAGAATATTGCAATGTACACGGACTATGGAAAAGTTAATTGGAAATTTTGTGAGTATATTTAATACAGGGGAATTTATTAAAAGAAGAACAGAAACATGTGATTATTTTAGATAAATTAAAAACAAAAATTATAGGAGAATATATTGATTACAAATAGAATGGAAGATGCATTTAATAAACAGATAAATGAAGAATTATATTCAGCGTATTTATATCAATCTTTATCAGCCTTTGCTGCAAATATTGGTTTAGAGGGTTTTGCCAACTGGTTTCAAATTCAGGTTCAGGAAGAAATAAGTCATTCACAAAAATTTTATCATTATATAAGTGAACGAGGTGGAAAAATAAAACTTTTGCAAATAAACGAACCTCCCTCAGAATTTGGTACTCCTTTACAATTATTTGAGGAAACATTGAAACACGAGCAACATATCACAAAGTGCATTAACGACTTGATGAATCTCGCTATTGAAGAGAAAGATCATGCCAGTCAAATATTTTTGCAATGGTATGTTACCGAACAGGTTGAAGAAGAAAATAATGTAAAAACTATTCTGGATAAATTAAAACTGATTGGAAATGAAGGCCATGGTTTGTTTATGATAGACAAAGAACTTTCAGTACGAGTCTTCACACCACCTGTATAATAATTTGTTAAATTGGAAAAAATGTTTCTATCCTGCAAATCCTGTCAAAACAAATTATGACTTGGATTCATTTTTTGACTAAGTTATTAAAAAATAAGGAGATTTAATTATGACAAAAGATTTTTTACTTGTGGTATTGAACAAAAGAAAAAATGAAGCAGTTACTGTTCAGAAAATTTTGACTGAGTGGGGATGTTTCATCAAAACTCGTCTTGGATTGCATGAAGATTGTCTTGATAATTGTTCCGAAATTGGTACTATTATTTTAGAAGTTGTTGGCCAACCTGAAAAGCATGAAGAAATGACAAGAAAACTAAATCTACTTGCAGGAGTAACTGCGAAACTTGTTAAACTGGAAGTCGAAGAATAATTTCTATTAATCTTTATATTGATGATTTTATAGAAGGTGACATTATAAGTGTTGCCTTCTTTTTATAGAAAGTTATAAATGCAATATACAATTCTATATCTTTTACAATTTCTAATTCTATCCTCTTTTTCATCAAAAGATACACTAAAAAAGGATTATATGAACTATAATAAATTATCATCAGCCGAGGAAAAAGTAATTATTCACAAAGGAACAGAAAATCCCTTTTCAGGAAAATATCTGGACAATACAGAAAGAGGAATCTATACATGTAAAAGATGTGATGCACCGTTGTATAAATCAAAAGACAAATTTAAAACCGGTTGCGGTTGGCCTGGTTTTGACGATGAGATAAAAGGAGCGATAAAACGTCAAACTGATGCCGATGGCAGACGTATAGAAATTTTATGCGCTAATTGCGGAGCTCACTTAGGACATGTTTTTGAAGGCGAACAATTGACAGATAAAAACATACGACATTGTGTAAATTCAATTTCAATGAATTTTATACCGGATTATGAAAAAACAGTTTATTTTGCTGCTGGTTGTTTTTGGGGAGTGGAATATTATTTCAAACAGGCGACCGGAGTAATTTCTACATCTGTAGGGTATATTGGCGGTGATACAAAAAATCCAACTTACCAGGATATTTGCTACAGGGAGACAGGACATGCTGAAGCTGTCAAAGTAGTTTACAATTCCCAAAAAACAAATTTCGAGGATCTAGTAAAATTATTTTTTGAAATACATGATTTCACACAAATTGATCGTCAGGGACCAGATATTGGAGAGCAATATCGTTCTGCAATATTTTTCACTGACAAAAATCAAGAAGAAATTGCAAATAGAATTAAACAATTACTTCAGGATAAAGATTATAATGTTGCAACAGAAATAACAGAAGCAGAAAAATTTTGGATTGGTGAAGATTATCATCAGGATTATTATCAGAAAAATGATAAACAGCCTTATTGTCATTTTCGGAGAAAAATATTTTAAATTCTGGGATTTACTGAAAAATATAATAACGAGGGCAAAATGTCACACAAACATCATCATCCTACTGAATTTGAATTAAATTCTTCCACAACTACTCGAATGTTTATCACAATGATAATGAATTTTATCATTACCATTGCAGAAGTTATTGGTGGAATTGTATCAGGTAGTTTATCTCTGATTTCCGATGCATTGCATAATTTTACAGATGGAATCGCAATAATTATCAGTTATATAGCCTTGAAATTGAGTAAAGTCAAAAACTCTCCAAAACATACATTTGGATTAAAAAGAGCAGAAATTTTCGCAGCAGTGATAAACTCTACAGTACTATTCATGATTTCCATATTTCTCTTTTATGAATCAATCCACAGATTTATAGAACCTGAACCTATCAAAGGCAAACTGATGATTATTGTAGCATCAATAGGATTGATTGCAAATATTACAGGCACACTTTTATTGAAAAGAGATGCTCATAAAAATATTAATATTCGATCTGCATATCTGCATTTATTAATTGATGCAATGTCTTCAGTAACTGTAATAATTGGCGGAATTTTAATAACACTTTTTAATATTGTATGGATAGATCCTGTTTTGACCATTTTGATTGCAATCTATGTACTGAAGGAAAGTATTACGATTTTACGTGAAGCATCACATATTTTGCTCGAAGGAGCACCAGTAAATATTGATTTAAGAAATGTCCAAATCGAAGTAGAATCTATTCCGGAAATTACAGATATACATCATATTCACATTTGGAAAATCGGAGAAAAAGATATTTACTTTGAAGCACATTTAAATATAAAGGATATGTTAATTAGTCAAACTGATAAAATTCATCACCAAATTGAACATATTTTATCTAAAAAATTTGGGATTACACATATTACATTACAATTTGAATGTGATGTTTGTGATAATCAAAATCTGATACATAATATGGAATAAAACATAAAGAAATGGTATTTTGAAAGGGAAGTAATGGAAGGCAATTCAGTATTAATAGCTTTTGGACTAACAATATTCGCAGGTCTTTCAACAGGAATAGGAAGCGCTCTGGCATTTTTTACAAAACGTACAAATCCTAAATTTTTAACAGCAAGTTTAGGTTTTTCAGCAGGAGTGATGATTTATATCTCTTTTGCAGAAATTCTGGTTAAAGCAAAAGAGGTAATGATCAAAGGATCAAATGAAATCATGGGAAATTGGTTAACTGTTGGAGCATTTTTTACTGGTATTGCAATTATTGCATTAATCGATAAAATGGTTCCAAGTTATGAAAATCCTCATGAAATTCATGATGTTAGTGAACTGGAAAATCCCTCTGATATTAAGGATAAAAAATTAATGAGAATGGGAATGTTTTCAGCTTTGGCTATTGCAATTCATAATTTTCCTGAGGGTATAGCAACTTTCACCGCAGCATTGACAGATCCAAACCTGGGGGTTGCAATCGCAGTTGCTATTGCAATACACAATATTCCGGAAGGAATTGCGGTATCAATCCCAATTTTTTATGCAACTGGTGATAAAAAGATGGCTTTTTTCTATTCTTTTTTGTCGGGATTGTCAGAACCTGTAGGTGCTTTGATAGGCTACTTAATTCTTCGCCCATTTATGGGTCCAATGGTATTTGGGTTTCTGTTTGCTTCAGTAGCAGGAATTATGGTTTTTATTTCACTTGATGAACTTTTGCCAACAGCAGAAGAATACGGAGAACATCACATATCTATCTGGGGATTAATTGCTGGAATGGCAGTAATGGCATTGAGTTTATTGTTATTTATTTAAAATGTAATTGAAATGGAAAATATGAAAATATTAAAAGGACAAACAATCGTTTCCGGTATTGCGCTAGGAAAAATATGTACAATATTTAACGAAGAAGAAAAAACTATTCCACATTATTCAATTCTTGATTCTCAGATAGATATTGAAATTATCAGATTTAATAAAGGTATGGATAAGGCCCGGAATCAATTGCAGGAATATGTTGAAGAATCCTATAAAACTCTTGATGGTAATGCTTCAAAAATATTTTATTCCCATTATATGATTCTAAAAGACAAAAATATTTCATCTTCAATAATCAACTCCATTAAAAATAATCTAATAAATGTTGAACATGCAATATATGACGTATTTGAAAATTTTATTGATTTATATAGAAAAAAAGACATGCATTTTCATGAACTTATACATGATTTTCAGGATGTCAGGGAAACCTTACTGAACGAATTTATGAATTCAGATGACGATGAACCTTGTCCTATTCCAGGCAAATCTCCAATAATTATTGTTACAAAAAGGCTCTCACCTTACATGATAAATGATATGTTCGACAAGAATGTATTGGCCTTTGTTTCTGAAGAGGGAGGTTTTACAACTCATGCTTCAGTTTTAGCAAGATCTATGGGAATTCCCATGATGTTTAATGTTCCTGTTACTTCATTTTGTAATTGTAATGATTTTGCAATTGTTGATGCTGAAAACGAAAAATTTATTTTAAATCCAGATAATAGTACTATTAAAGATTATGAAATTAAAGTAGAAGTTTTTAAACAAAACCAGGAAAAATATAAAAGTATTTCCAAACTCCCTGCAAAAACAAAAGATAACCTAAATGTTGATTTAAAAGTGAATATTAATTTACCTAATGAAATATATTTACTTAAAGAACATAATTTTGATGGTATCGGTTTATTACGTACTGAATTTATTTTCTTAGGAAAAACTCAGCCGCCATCTGAGGATGAGCAATTTCAAACATATAAAAAAATTGTTAGTTTGTATAAAGATAAACCGGTAACAATAAGGTTGTTGGATATTGGTTCTGATAAAACTCCGGCCTATTTGGAATTACCTCATCAGGTGAATCCTGATTTGGGAATCAAAGGTGCAAGATCTGTTAATTATTTCAAAGAAATATTTATGAATCAAATAAAAGCACTTATAAGAGCTGCAGAATATGGAAATTTAAGAATTCTATATCCTATGGTGACAGATATTTCTGATATAAAAATTTTTTCCGGGTTAATTGAGGAAGCAAAAAATGAATTAAGTTTAAGAAATATCAAAATAAATCAGGAAATTCCAATTGGAGCAATGATCGAAACACCATCGGCCGCAATTATGATTGATCAGATTATCGAAAACGTTGATTTTGTGAATATTGGAAGTAATGATTTGTTTCAATATACATTAGCAGTATCAAGAGAACACCAGGATATTTATAGTTCTTATCCGATTTTTCATCCAGCTGTATTGCGTTTGATAAAAATGGTAGTAGAAAAGGTAACCGAGAAAAATAAAGAAGTGTGTTTATGTGGTGAAATTGCAAATATTGAAGAAGCCTACCCACTTTTTCTTGATATGGATCTGACAAGTTTCAGTGTGTCTGTGTCAAAACATTCGGTTGTGAAACTCAAATTATCAGAAATTGATAAAACTAAAATCCAAATTGTATTCGATGATTTTATAAATAAGATAAGAAATGAAAATAAAAATTGAGTTTGTCGGATATCTTGATATCAAAGGAGTCAAAGATAATTCCTGGATTAACATTGAAGAACCATTATCAATTTCAGAATTTTTAATTGTTCATAATATTAACAGAGATAATCAGAAATACCTAATTGCCACTATAAATAAAAAAATAGTACCTCTCACATATATCCTATGCGATTTAGACGAATTATTTTTGCACCTTCCTGTTGGAGGTGGGTAATATGATTCAGATTTCCAAACAAGATTTATTAAAGCAACTCTATAAAAGTAATACTCCAGGGTTAATTGAAAAAATAAATAATCACAAAATCGGTATTGCCGGTTGTGGTGGATTAGGATCAAATATTGCAATGATGCTTGTTCGTTCAGGAGTTTCAAATCTTGTTTTGGTTGATTATGATAAGGTAGAATTGTCAAATCTAAACAGGCAACATTTTTTTCAGGAAGATATTGGGAAAAACAAAACTGATGCACTGCATGATATTTTGAACAAAATTAATCCATATTTAAATATTATACCTATCAATCAAAGATTACTGAATGAAAATATTTTTAAGGTATTCAAAGATTGCTCAATAATTGTTGAAGCTTTTGATAATATTGAATCAAAATCTATGATTTTGAAGGCTTTTTCTGATGATAGATTTAATTCAAAATATCTAATTGGAGCATCAGGTCTTGCTGGAATTAATTCCTCAAACACCATCCGGACAAAACAGATTGGGGAAAAAATATTTATATGTGGTGATTTTAGAACAGAGGTCAATACTACAACAGGGCTGATGTCACCCAGAGTTATGCTTGTAGCAGCTCATCAGGCAAATATGGTATTGAGAGTTATTAGTGGGTTGAGGGAATCTTAGATACTTAATATTTATATATGTGTATTAAAAAATATAAAAGTTTTGACTAAAATGAAAAATAATCAAACTTAAAGGAAAACAGCATGTTAAAAAAATCTTATATCCTGTGGATATTTTCAGTGATTTTAACTCTTATATTTGTTATCTATCAGAAAAAAACAGGCCCTACTTATCCTATAAAAGGTAAGTTGGAAATAAACGGTTCTGTTGTATCGTATAAATTTTATCGTAGCCAGGATGTAGGAATTAGTGTTCCTGTTAAAATCCACACAAATGATAATGATATTACTGCCTGGTTTATTCATAAAAGATTTAAAAGTAATGATAATTGGTCAGAAAAAATAATGCTGAAGCGGGAAAAGGATTATTTAGTCGGAACATTACCGACATTAAATGAATTAGCCGGAAAAAGAATATACAAAGTTTTTATCAATGGTAATTCTATCACAAAAAAACCAATAATTATTAGATTTAAAGGTCATGTACCTTTATCAATTTTAATTCCACATATTTTGTTAATGTTTACTGCAATGCTGGTTTCAACCAGAGCCGGTTTTGAAATATTATTTAGAAATGTAAGCTCTTACAATCTAACCCTAATAACAACTGTAAGTCTGTTACTTGGTGGAATTGTTCTTGGACCCATTGTACAGAAGTTCGCCTTTGATGCTTATTGGACAGGTTGGCCTTTAGGACAGGATTTAACTGATAGCAAGACATTGATTGCCATGATTATGTGGATAATTGCATGGTGGAAAATTCGTAAAAATCCGGAAAACAAAATATGGGTAATTATAGCTTTTGCGGTTTTAACAATTGTCTATTTAGTTCCCCATAGTGTTCTGGGATCAGAGTTTGATTATAGGTAAATAAATTGGATGAATTGGTTTCAACTATAAGTTGCACATACCTTGTTGAATTTAGGTTTTTTTAAAGCCTAAGAAATCATATTAAAAATTTTATTACTTGATCCTTTTGAAAAAGTTGAGTAGTTATATATTAATGTAAAATTGAATTTACCAATTATTTGCACAGGATAGTATTAAAATATTTTTTTTAGGTTAGTTTGAAAGGTGATAAATGAGTTCGATTTTTTTAATGTTAATAATGGCTGTATTATATGTAATTGCATATAATACTTATGGAAAATTTCTGGCAAAAAAAATTTTTAAACTTTCTCCTGAGAATAAATGTCCAAGCGAACAGTTACGGGATGATATAGATTACGTACCTACCAAAAAACATATTTTGTTTGGTCATCATTTTACTTCCATAGCCGGAACAGGTCCTATTGTAGGTCCTGCAATCGGTATTATTTGGGGGTGGTTGCCGGCTTTGCTTTGGGTTTTGGTTGGCTCTGTTTTTATGGGAGGTGTACATGATTTTGGAGCTTTAATTATATCTATGAGGAATTCCGGACGAAGTATAGGAGATGTTGCATCCAAATATATTGGTCGCAGAGTACAGTTGATGTTTATGCTGATAATTTTGCTTCTGTTGTGGATTGTTATAGCAATTTTTGGTTTAGTCATTGCCGTTGTTTTTGATATTTTTCCTCAATCTGTTATCCCGGTTTTTTTACAAATTCCAATAGCAATTGCACTTGGATATCAATTCTACAAAAAAAAATCTTCATATTTGCTTAGTACAGTCATTGCATTGGTTTTATTATATGGTTTTATTATAATAGGATCTTATGTTCCGGTAAAAATGCCTGATATTTTTGGAATAAGTCCGGTAGGAATTTGGACTATTATTTTACTTATTTATGCCTATATAGCGTCTGTTCTTCCCGTTCAGATATTGTTGCAACCACGTGATTTTATCAATGCTTACCAATTACTTTTAACTATGTTTTTACTTGGATTGGGAGTTTTATTTTCGAATCCTAAAATGATAGCACCGGTTATTAATATTTCCCCACAAGGAGCACCATCAATGTGGCCAATGATGTTTGTTGTCATAGCCTGTGGTGCAATTTCCGGATTTCATTCCTTGGTTTCCTCAGGAACTTCCTCCAAACAATGTGATGCAGAACCAAGTTCATTATTTATAGGATATGGCAGTATGTTAACAGAAGGAATGCTGGCTGTTTTTGTGATTATCGCTTGTGGAGCAGGAATTGGATTGGGAATGAAACACGAAGGTCAAATGCTTTTTGGGACAGCTGCTTTTCAGCATCATTATAGTAGTTGGCAGGCAGCTCAGGGAATGGGCTCAAAAATACATGCTTTTGTTACAGGTAGTTCAAATATGATTTCTAATTTCGGCATTCCAACTAAGATTGTTATTACAATTATGGGTGTTTTTATAGCATCATTTGCAGCAACTACTTTGGATACTGCAACAAGATTACAGAGGTATATTGTTGCAGAATGTGCCCGGAATTTTAATAACAATTTTTTTGCAAAAAAACATCCTGCCACTGCTTTTGCTGTAATTAGCGCATTGCTTTTGGCTTTTTATAATGGTACTGGAAAAGGAGCGCTTGTTTTATGGCCATTATTTGGAACCTGTAATCAGTTATTAGCAGGTTTATCATTATTAGTAATTACAATTTATTTAATTAAAGAAAAAATATTTTTTATATATACATTATTACCAATGCTATTTATGATGATAATGACCGGCTGGGCAATGAAAATCAACTTAAGTAATTTTATTGAACAGGAAAATTGGCTTTTAGTATCTGTAGGTAGCTTAATTGTATTTTTGGAATTATGGATGATAGTGGAAACCGGATTATTAATGTTTAAGAAAAGAGATAAGTTCAAATTTAAATAATAAAAGCTCCGCGTAAACAGAGCTTTTATTATTATATATGATGAATAATTAATTAGAATTGTATTCCAAAAAACGGCGTTATTTTTCCTTTAATATTATCATCCAGTTCTTCGAATTGTCCGGCATAATTTGTTGAAATACCGCCAAATACTGAGAGCCTTGAACCAAATTTGAATCCCAGTGCCATGCGGGCTTCAAGAATTTGCCAGAAATTTTCACTATCTTTCCAATTATCAAGATTATGTGGAAAGGCAGTTCCTGATCCAAGATCTGCTTCCATATATAATACTGGTAGAACTGCATAATGCAAACCCATTCGGCTTTGGATTAGATATTTATCTCCCATTTGATCATCATTTTGAATATCACCAAAGGATAGTATTGTATACCAATAGTCATTGGGTGCGAATTTGATTCCAACCTGGTACTTACTGATACCACCAGCCCAGCCAACGGCATGAATTCTACCTTCATCAGAAAGATTTATCAAACCCAGAGCAATACCATCAAGTTTTGTGGAATGATTAATAAGACCGATCTGAACACCTTTTACATGTTCTGCATTGTTAAAAATTCCTGCAGATTGTACCCCAACAATATCTTTTGCGCTATTTATAATTCCTGCAAACTGGGCACCTTCCACATCACTGGCTTTATTTACAATTCCGCTAAATTGAACGCCGGTAATATCATTGGTTTCGTTTATTAATCCTGAAAATTGTCCACCTTGAAAATTACCCTCAACCTTGCCCATTACTCCGGTAGTTTGTATTCCTAAAAAATCTTTTCCTACATAACTATAAATACCTGATTCCTGAATTCCTGTAAAACTTCCTTCTACCCGACCTACTAATCCAACTGTTTGATAACCAGAATAATTACCACCAGTTCTGCTATAGATTCCAGTAGCATCATAACCAAAGAAATCATCTAAAACGTTATTGGAAATAACTCCAAGTTGAATACCTAAAACACTTTTGACTTTACCTGAAAATAGAGTTATGTGAAAATTTGTTGTAACATCAGAATTTGGATTATTCAAATCATTTTTTGAATCCAAAACTGAAAATACAACAGGTACAATTTGTTGATTTTTCAAATAACTTTCGCTCTCTTGTGCAATAATTGTTACAACCATTAATACTAATACTACAAAACATTTTTGAAACATTTTAAATCTCCATTTTATTAAAATTACCCAAATAAGATTTGAGTTTTATAAATTTGTTGTCCAAATAAAATAAAATCACTTAACTCCCTGTATATTTATGAGCTGTATCACACAGAATATAATTTGGATAATGTTTTACAAATTAACTTGATTTTTTCCATTATCAGGATAATAGTCTATGTTTCGCTATTTACAAGATATTTCATTACAAGTATTTTTTATGTAAATTCTGAGTAACGAAAGATTATTTTTCAATCTTTTGGATATGTAATATTAGCAAAACAGTAATTGTTTGTTAAGGTGAGAAAATGAAATCAATTGAATTAAATAATGCAATTTTAACACATATAAAAAAAACCAAAGAAGTCGGACATTATTTATGGGAACGGCAGTGGGCAGAACGGAATGGTGGGAATATTTCAATATTTCTGGAAGATATTGAAGATCAATTACCGAAAACAATTGATGATTTCAGATATGTTGGCAACCGAAATTTTCCGAAAGAATCAGCCGGATTATCATTTTTTGTAACTGGTACAGGAGAAAGATTGCGTGATCTACGGGAACCTGAATTTTCCAGTTGCATTATCCGAATTGATGATAATGCTGCCGGATATCATATTTTATGGGGCGGACAAAAAGATAATTTTCGGCCTACAAGTGAATTTATCACACATTTAAAAGTACATCTGGATATGAAAAAAAATGGGCGCGATTCAAAAGCCATTGTACATACTCATCCTATTGAATTAATTGCATTGAGCCATCATCCTGAATATAATAAAAACAGATACAAATTCACTGAAAATTTATGGAAAATGCTTCCTGAAGTCAGAGCTTTTACACCTAATGGAATTGATCTTGTTAAATATGAATTACCCGGATCTGAAGCCTTAGCAGATTTGACAGTAAAATCACTTCGTGATCATGATGTGGCGGTTTGGGAAAAACATGGTGCTATTGCAGCAGGAAAAACTGTTATTGAAGCCTTTGATTATATTGATGTAGCAAATAAGGGAGCAATAATATTTTTGAAATGTTTAGCAGCCGGCTTTGAGCCCGAAGGTATGAGCAAAAAACAAATGGATGAAATTGCTGCAATTTTATAAAATTCTTATAACCTAAAATCTCCTGATATACATTATAAATTATTCAGTTTACAACTGTTCTGAGTTATATTTTTTTTCTTTCTTACGATTAATATTTCTGGTCATCGAATCAAGTTCCATTTTTCTGAGGCGGATATTTAAAGGAGTCGCTTCTACCAGTTCATCATCAGAAATAAATTCAATAGATTGGTCAAGAGAAAGTGGACGGGGAGGTCTGATGGTAACTGTAGCATCGGCAGATGCTGCCCGCATATTAGTCAGTTTTTTTTCTTTTGTAATGTTTACTTCCAGATCGCCTCTACGGTTACGTTCTCCGATAATCATTCCTGCATAAACTTTTGTACCAGGCGCGACAAATAATTCACCACGATCGGCAGTAGCAAGACAGGCATAAGCCGAAATTTTGCCAGGCCTGTCAGAAATCAGGGAGCCAGTCATTCTATGTGGAATTGGACCAAACCAGGGAGCATATTCTTCAAAAAGAGTATTCATAACTCCGGTTCCTTTTGTATCAGTTAAGAACTGACTGCGAAAACCAATCAAACCTCTTGTTGGAACAATATATTCAAGATTAACCCTGCCACTTCCATTATTAATCAGATTTGTCAGGCGTCCTTTACGGGTAGATAGTTTTTCAGTTAAAACTCCAATATATTCTTCAGGAACATCAATAAAAACTTTTTCCAAAGGTTCGTGTAATTTGTTATTAATTTTTTTAGTAATTACTTTAGGCTTTGATGCCATTAAAGAATAGCCTTCACGCCTCATTGTTTCAATTAAAACAGCAAGTTGTAATTCGCCACGTCCAGATACTTTATAGGCATTAGCATTATCTTTGGCAGGTGTTACCTGAAGAGCCACATTTTGAAGAATTTCTTTTTCCAGACGTTCTTTCAAATGTCTTGTTGTCAAATAGGTTCCTTCATCGGCAAAAGGACTGGAATTCACATAAAAAATCATAGAAACTGTTGGTGCGTCAACTTTTATTCTTGGTAAAGGAATCGGGTTATCTAAAGATGAGATTGAGTCGCCAATTTTAATATTATCAATACCGGCAAAAGCAATAATATCACCGGCCTCTACTTTTTCAACCTGTATTTTCTTTAATCCGCTAAAAGTATATAAGGCCGAAAATTTTACAGTTGAAATCTTATCATTTTTAGTGCATAACGAATAATTTTTTTGCATCTCGAGAGTGCCATTTTTTAATCTGCCAACAGCGATTTGACCTACATAGGAATCATAATCAAGATTGGTAATCAGGAATTGGGGTTTTTTATTATCATCGGCAGCCGGACCTGGAATGTATTCTATTATGGTATCAAATAAAGGTTTTAGGTCTTGACTTCCATCATCCAAATCTCTATGAGCTTCTCCTATTTTTGCTTGTGTATATAATATTGGAAATTCAATCTGTTCTTCACTGGCACCAAGATCAATAAACAGGTCATATACTTCGTTCAAAACTTCATCAATGCGGGAATCTTTCCTGTCAATTTTATTGATGACAAGAATTATTGGAAGATTTTTTGCCATTGCTTTTTTTAAGACAAACCTGGTTTGGGGTAGAGGACCTTCACTTGAATCAACCAGTAAAATAGTTCCATCTACCATATTTAAACTTCTCTCTACTTCACCACCAAAATCAGCATGACCCGGAGTATCAACAATATTTATTTTAATATTATTGTAAATAATGGCAGTATTTTTTGCATTGATTGTGATTCCCCGTTCTTTTTCGATATCCATATTATCCATAATCCGGGATTCTATGACCTGATTTTTTCTGAATGTGCCACTTTGTTTTAGCATACCGTCGACAAGTGTAGTTTTGCCATGATCTACATGGGCTATTATTGCAATATTTCTTATATTATTTTTACGCATTTTTTCTCCTTAATGACAATTTCATTGTTTAAAATTGTCATTTTCGTTTAGACCGGATAATATAACACTGATTTTTATATTTTTTTATAAATTCCGAAATAATTTGTTATCTTCAATATTGAGTGAAATTTAACTATTACAAAAGATGATAATTCTCTGATGATTAGATATTTATGGGTAATAGAATTTGTATATATTTTTCATCTATATAAGTTATTATAAAACAATTTTTATAAATTTTCCTATGGATATTCATATAAATTTCAGAGAATTTTTATTTCCTTGAAAAAAAGAATATTATAATAAAATTTTCTTTACAAAAATATCTCTGCTTTCCATTAGCATTTAATCCAAATTTTCGAGTATCCATTGATGTATAATTTGGACACTTTTTTTGTCATTATTAATTGCCTAAAATAATTTTCTTTGCAATATACTGAATATCTAAGGATAACTCCAGTTTTACCAGCTATTTTTGAACTTTAGTCCAGATTTTGAAAAGTTTAAACTCAAGTATTGATTTGTCGATAATCATTACCGGATGGTTATTGATTTCAATATTACCAATTTGTAAAATAATTATTGATTCAAAATTCTAAATGATATTAGATTTAGGATCTAGGAATAAAGCGGGCTAACCTTCTTTTTTCTTATTCAAATCAA
>JAOZSR010000167.1 GCA_029939575.1 Fidelibacterota bacterium | reverse complement strand
TGCCTCAGACTATGTCCGGCTTTTGACGGAAAGACAGTTTCGAACCTTTTTACGATTTCATTAGTAATATTAAAAAATAACTACTGTAATTCCTTTATTTTTTTTATTCATATCGCTATCATTTTTAAGCCAGGAATATTTATTTACAGATTGTCTGCACTTTTCATTATTTGCAGTAAAAGATTCCCCCGGAATGAAGCAGTGAATTTTATTTGCTGCTTCAATTTTTTTTAAATATTGATGAACCATTTTTCGGATCACACCACCTTCTCCGGTGGAGCCATATCCATGAATGATTTTCAACACTTTAATACCACGGGATTTGGCTATGTCAATTTCCGTTTTTAATTTGAAACTGGCTTCTTCGGAAGTAGGCAGGTTTTGTTTAATATTCACGGTTTTTACCCGTTTTCCATGTGGTTTTTGATTTGTGCCTGCAATAATATGGTTACAATATGGACAGACTCCTGTGTTTATAGTTATTTCATTTCCACACATTTTACATTTATACATCAATATTCCTGAATTTATTCATTTATTTTTCAAAATTAAGAGTTATTTGCAATCTAATAACTTGATATCAAAATTAATAACACTTATTTTACTAAAAGATATGAAAGTTTTAAAAAATAAATATAATTTTTTCATAGCAATTTTAATTTTTCTTGTAATATTAATTGGTTTTACATCTTGTTCCGGAATTCGCAGACAGTTTTTACAGGATAAAATGATTGATGGCTGGAAATTGATGGATTGGGAAGATTACATCGAAGAATCCAGATTACAAGAGGCACTTGGGAAAGAATATATCATGTTTTCTGAATTTGGTTTGAAACGATTCACAAGGCATGAGTATATCACTAAAGATTTTAAAATGATACATGTGGAATTTTATTTTTTTGAACGTGAAAAAAAAGCATCTCTTGTATATGAAAAGTATAAGTCAAAATACTCATTAGAAATTGGGAATCAGGGAAGTGAAAAACGTGGGGAAATTATATTTTTTAGGAAAAATTGTTTGGTAAAAATAGTAGCAGTCAGAAATCTTGAAAATAAAAATTATATATTAAAAAAAGTAGCAATTGCTATTGATCAAAACTTAAAAAAGACTTTATGAAAGTTTCAAGACGTGAATTTATAAGTAAAATATGTTTGGGTATTTCTTCCTGCCCGGTTATTGCAAAACACGTTTTTGCTTCTGATCAAAATGCAAATCCTCAATATATTAGAGAAGCCGGTTATTATACAAAATTGGATATGAATGTTGTTGAGTGTGGATTGTGTCCAAATCTATGTCTTATTAGGGATGGAAAACGGGGTGATTGCAATGTTCGTGAAAATATTAAAGGTACCCTAAATACATTGGTTTATGGCAGATTATGTGCTATGAATAACGATCCTGTCGAAAAGAAGCCGCTTTTTCATTTTTTACCTGGCACAAATGCCTTGTCGGTTGCCACTGCCGGATGTAATGTTTCATGTAAATTTTGTCAAAATTGGAATATCTCACAGGCTATGCCGGAGGATTTGGATTCTCAATATTTTTCCGACAATGCTTTAGTTAACTTGTGTAAAACCAATAAAATTCCGACTATTGCATTTACCTACTCCGAGCCGGTTATTTTTTTTGAATATGTATATGATGTGGCTGTTAGAGCAAGAAAGGACAAGATCAAAAGCGTAATGATTTCCAATGGATATATTTCACAGGAACCATTATCAGATCTTTGTAATGTGTTAGATGCTATTAAAATTGACTTTAAATCCTTTTCTGACGATTTTTATCGGAAAGTTGTTTCGGGGCAGCTTCAACCGGTTTTAGATACAATGCAATATATTAAAGAGAGTGGAGTTTGGTTGGAAATTGTTTACCTTATTATTCCGGGATATAATGATAGTAAACAGGAACTACAGGCTATGACTAAATGGATAATTGACAATCTCGGACCTGATGTTCCCGTCCATTTTTCTCGTTTTTATCCATCATATTTAATGAAAAATTTACCTCCTACTTCTATGAAAACTATGGAGATGGCACTTGATACTGCTAGGAGTGGAGGTGTAAATTATGTCTATCTTGGAAATGTACCCAAACACGAAGCGGAAAATACATATTGCCCTTCTTGTGGAAAAATGATAATTAATAGAACCGGGTACCTGATTAGACAAAATAACCTAATAAATGGAAAATGCAGGTTTTGCGATAATCCAATCGCAGGAATCTGGGAATGAAAATGTTTTGAAATCATATTAATAGGATAATAATATTTTATTAATGTTAGATTGATAGTGTATAAAAAATTAAGTATTTGGATTTTATTTTAGGTGAAAAAATTCATGTATGAAAAGATTAGCAGGAATTGATATGAAGAAAAAGGCAGGTAATTATATCGTTTGGATTCTTTGTCTTGGATTTTATTTTATGAATTGTTCTGATGCTCAGGTTCGGGAACCGGCAGTTGCCGGAATGTTTTATCCGGCTTCTTCGGAAAAATTAAAAAAGGATATTGTCTATTATCTTAGTTTGGAACCAGCTAGGGAAATTAAGCAGAAGCCATTTGGAATAATAGCACCTCACGCCGGATATGTTTACTCCGGACCTGTAGCCGGTGTAGTTTATAACTCAATCAGAAATTTTAAGTATGATGGAGTAATAATATTATCTCCATCACACCTTGAAAGTTTTAATTTTGCATCGGTTTATTCGGGGGATTTTTATAAAACTCCTTTAGGAAAATTAGCAATTGACAAAAAATTGGCAAAAAAATGTTGTACAAATGACAAACTTGTAAAATTTTCCACAAAAGGACATAAAAGTCAAAATTTTTCAAGAGGGGAACATGCTATTGAAGTGCATTTGCCATTTATTCAGGAAATCTATGGACAAATTCCAATAGTACCAATTATAATAGGTACTATGAATTATAACGTTCTGAATTCATTGGGAAAGAAGTTAGGAGAAATTGCAGGAGAGCATAATGTTTTGGTCATTGCATCAAGTGATTTGTCTCATTTTCATGATTATCAGGATTGTATGGAAATTGATAATCGCCTGATCAGGTGTCTTGAAAAAAATCAACCAATGGAATATTATAAAGGAATTGTAAGCAATAAATTTGAAGCCTGTGGCAGTGGGCCAATAACTGCCCTGTTAATTGCGGGAAAACAACAAGGTGTAAACTCTGTTCAGGTATTAAAATATGCAAATAGCGGTGATGTTCAAGGTGGTGATAAATCGCGAGTTGTGGGATATGTATCAGCAGTTTTGTTTAATGATACAAATAAAAAAATATTAGGAGATAACATGATAGAAAAAAGTGATGAATTAAATATTGAGGAGATGAAATTTTTTCTTAAACTGGCTGAAGGTACAGTAAAAATGGCTGTTACAGGAGAAATTATGGGGGAACCGGAAAATATTCCCAAGATTGGACAGGAGAAGCGGGGCGCTTTTGTTACTTTAACAAAAAATGGGAATTTGAGAGGGTGTATTGGATATATTCTTCCGGTAAAAAGTCTATATGAAACAATTATTGATGTCGGTACATCAGCCACACTTCGTGATCCCAGGTTTCCAGCAGTTACAGAAAAAGAATTAAAAAATATTGATGTGGAGGTCTCTGTCCTGACAGTACCGGAAAAAATTAATGATCCTATGATAATCGAAGTTGGAAAACATGGTATTATTATGAAACGTGGTTTTCACCAGGGATTGCTTTTGCCCCAGGTTGCAACTGAATATAATTGGGATCGTGAAACTTTTCTTGAGCACACTTGTATGAAAGCCGGATTACCTCGTAATGCCTGGAAAGACTCATCAACTGAGATCAGTATTTTTTCTGCACAGGTTTTTAATCGGGAAACCCTGACAGAAAAGTAGATTGGAAAACAAGATGTTGTTCTTGAATTATCAGATATTAATAAATGAATATAGATGGAAT
>JAOZSR010000166.1 GCA_029939575.1 Fidelibacterota bacterium | reverse complement strand
TGTTTACAATCAGGTTTTTGACTGAAAGAATCTCCTATAATTATCGACGAGATTCTTCGTTGCTACGCTGCCTCAGACTATGTCCGGCTTTCGACGGAAAGACAGCTTCGAACCTTTTTACGATTCCACCAATATTAGATAGATTTTTTTTGCATATTTAAAAATAAAAGAGGAAAAAAAATACGGAATTTTTTTCCTCTTTTATTATTTATAAAAAGATATTTGTTTACCAGGCTTCTCTTTTGGATATTATAAACATTGCAGCTAAATAAAGGATGCCTCCAATAATTAGAGCAAAGTTGAAACCATAGGTAAAGGAGATTAATAAAACAATGGTAGCTCCAAAAGTTGAGGCTGCACCATTAACTGCGAATCCCCAGTCAATCAAGTCGCCTACAATTAAACCAGCTTTCGGAAATGGCATTCCCATAAAGAAACTTAATGGAGCTAAAAGGACAATCGAGAATAATATCCTTGGAATCATGCTGAAATTACCCAAAAAGGTAACAAAATGTTTAAACAATAATATATCAAGTAATATCCAAATAAATATTCCTATAAAAGGCGTGGCTGTTTTAAAATTTGTTGAAAAAAGGCTGCCTAATCCGGAGAAGAATAAAAGAGTTATTAATATTGTGGCAATACAATATACCGACGAACCGATGAACATAGTATATTTTTGTATTAACACTACTTCCAGCATCATAAATGCCGAACCTATCAGGAAGAAATAGATCCATGGCAATGGTTTTAATTTTGGTTGTCTAAATAAATAGGGAAATAAATTTAAAGGTATAATAACGGCAATTATTATAATTAAAATAATAAGAATAATTAATTTTGAAAGCGGAAATCCAAAAAATTCATAAGGTAATACCTTTGAAAGTTTGGATATATTTAGGTTTTTCCATAGACCCATTTGGGCTGTAAAAGGACGATTGTCAGTGCATGGTGAAATATTGACTGGAACATTAGATGTGTTTGCTTTCCATCCCTCTAAAGCGATTTTATTAATAATATTATCCTTAAGGGAATCCGGAGCAGGATAGAGTAAATATGCCCAATTATGTTGTTTTGGATCTAAATCACCAAAAGCGTTGTTTAATACATCCATTGTCATAGGTTGTTTTGATATCAATATCATTTTCCTGCGCATACCGGGTAAATTATAAACTGCAAAATGATTTTCAGGATTTTCTATTCCAATTGATTTTAAAGCGTCTTTGAATTCTGAAACTACTCGCGGTATGTAAAATTGATGTTCCATCACCATAAATCCATTATCAGATAACGCCAGCCAGTAATCTCTGAAAGCTTCAGTTGTAAAAAGATAATTTTCCGCCAAAGCAAAACTACCTGAAGCTAAAGCAGCAAAAGAATTGGAACTTGAAGAGCAGATAATATCAAAATTATTTTTGAATCTACGAATATATGCTCTGGCATCTTCAGTAACAACCTTAACTCTTGGATCATTATAAATATTACCTGTAAAATCAGCAAGATTACCCTTTGTCATCAAGTAATTTATATGAGGGATAACTTCCACTGCGTGAATTTCCTTTGCTCCATACTGTAGAGCCTGTAGAACATTAACACCACCACCTGCACCAAGAGATAAAAAATTGCAATCCTCTGTTTTATTAATCAAATAGCCAATATCAATTCCAAATTCAAAAAGTTCAGAATCGGGTTTGTCCCAATTTCCATCAAAGCCATAACAGGGTGAGTTAGCGGCATTATCAATGTTTAATCCTTTATAAGATTCATTAAAATCATATATTTTGATTTTTGCAACAGCATCCCAATGGGTGTAACTGACCGGAGCACGCTCTTTTCTTTCTGATTGTAAAAGGTCTTTCGAAAATGGCGTTAAAGCAAAAACTATGATTACTAAACATAGTGGAATTAATTTAAAATATTTTCTGAATAACAGTAATGAAGCGATGAAAGCCGGAATTGGCACCAGAAATGTTGCCATTGGTGTTCCAATCAGGTTCATTAATAAAAGAATGATAAATACACCAATGGCCGCCCCAATAAGATCAGCCATATATAATTTTGGTATTTCATCTTTATTTTGTTTTAAAATAGTAGATATTGCCATACCGCCGGTAAAAAAAGCAGAATTTAAAACCAATAAAGTCAGGAGAAATTTGAAAATTGTCAACGGATTACTGAATAAACCGGAAAATTCCAGGTTAATCTTGAAAATTAATATTGGTCCTAATAAGGAAATTATCCCAGTCATTAAAATAAAAACAGGTAATAATTTCTTTTTATTTAAAATTGGGAAAATTCTTAATGCCAGGCTACCCAAACCTAATCCCAGTATAGCCAATGAAATAATTAAAAAGGCAAAAGTATAGAAAAATTCTGCTGAAAAAATTCTTGTCCAGGCCATTTCCAGAGCAATAAGAGTTGTTGATAATAAGCCAATTACTACATATTTGTTATTGTTCATTAATATTCCTTTTTTTTAATTCTGATTATTGGACTATTGATATCCCTGAATAGTTTCAGATTAAAAAAAATGGAAAAAGTTGTCTTCCAAAGAAAAATTATTTTATCATATTTTCAATAAAAATTTTGTGTTTTTGAGTGATTTTTTTTATAGGTGAGTGAATAATGAGCCGCTTTTTTTATTGCTTCAATCATGCTGACTGCCTGTGCTTTTCCTTGCCAGGCTATATCAAAAGCAGTTCCATGATCAACCGATGTTCTTAAAAAGGGAAGTCCCAGGGTTAAGGAAATTGTCTTATCAAAATCATAGGTTTTGGCTGCAATATGTCCCTGATCATGATACAATGATAAAACACCGCTCCAATTATTTTTCATTGCAAGGTGGAAAATAGAATCTGCACCAATTGGTCCAATGACATTATATCCCTCTTGCTGTACTTTTTTGATAGCCGGGATTATTTCCTCTTCCTCTTCATTTCCAAAAAGCCCACCATCACTACAATGAGGATTTAGTCCGGCAACGGCAAACTTATTGTTTTCTAATTCCAGTTCGGAAATGGATTTAATACATCTTTTTATATATTTGGTAATCCTTTCCTGGGTAACTAACTGACAGGAATTCCGTAGGGATACATGCCTGGATAGGAAAAAAATTCGCAGGTTGCTAACTTCAAAAACAGTTAGGGGATCAGATGTATCGGTAAGATTAGCCAATATTTCAGTATGTCCAATATCCGGAATCCCGGCATATTTCAGAGCTTCTTTGTGGATTGGCGGAGTAACAATTGCATCGCATTTATTGTGGATAGATATTTCTACGGCAGTTTTTATATAATTATAAGCGGCTTTACCGGATGTTGCCTGGATTGAACCAGGAACTAATTGGGAAAGAGTAATATTATTTTGAGGAATTACGTTGATCATATTCGATTTATATCTATTATCCGAAACATCATTTATTGGATTAATTTTTTTGGAAATATTGGATAACTTTTTTGCTTTTTCCAGGAAATCAGGTTCTCCAATAACAATTGGTTTGCATATCATATTGATTTGTTCATCATTTAAAGCTTTGACTATAATTTCTGGTCCAATCCCGGAAGGATCACCCATAGGTATTGCTAAAATAGGTAGACGCATATTTTTCCTTTTTTATAACCAGGTTGATAATTAACAAAGTAACATAGTATTCTCCTTTTATATATAAAAGGAAAAAATCTGTTTTTATTCATTTTTCACTATTGTATATTTTAAATGAAATTAGAAAACTGATTATTTTTATATCTAGGTGAAAATTGAAAAAACGTCCTTTACACTTCGTCTCTTTAATGCTCGTATTTTTAATAATTTGTATCTTTTTCTTTGCATATTATGTAAAATTTAAGAATATGCTAATTAACAAAAGTTTTGAAAAAAAAGACAGGATTGAGGAAAAATTATGAAATTATCTGAAGAAAATACAGTTTTGATTGTAGTTGACATGCAGGAAAAATTATTACCTCATATCTACAAAAATGAAGAAGTTGTAAA
>JAOZSR010000165.1 GCA_029939575.1 Fidelibacterota bacterium | reverse complement strand
CGGTTTTTTAATTTTCTGAATTGTTTATTGGCAATTGCTTGTAAATACCATCCAAAATTCCCTATAAAAGTATAAAAATTTTGTGGCATTAAATCCTTTTCCATTAAAGTAAAGGCTTCACCTGGTATTTCTTTATCATTTATCAAAGCTTCTGCAACAAGTCGAATAGCTTTTATTGGATTTCGTAACATACCGGATTTTTCTGAAATTGATTTCCCGGCAACTGCACCTCCTGCTCCAAGACTCAAACCACCAATCCATTGAAAATCAGACTCTTCTGCAAAACTTTTACAAATATTAAGTGCTGTTTTATTATGAAATGACTCAGGAAATCCACAATTAACAATTGCCATGAACTTTTGTTTTTTATCATTTTTTCTAATATTTCGTCTTTCATTACAAATTTCCATAAACTGTATAACTCTTGACGGAAGACTATCGACATAAAGAGGAAAACTAAGTACAATAATATCGGCTTTTCTGATTTGTTCAAAAAGTATATTAGTCTTTTTTTCGTCTTTTATCGAATTATTTATAAATAATATTTCAGAAACAAAGTTTATTGATGGCAATTGATCTACCAAAAATTTCGCTAAGGAATAAGAAGTGCTTTTTCGTCTTTTTGGACTACCAATAAGAACAACTATTTTTTTCGATTCTATCATGATAACCTCATCATGTCATTTATTATTTTGTCCGCAAGAATTTCATTTTTTTCATTACTCATATTGTTATAAATCAGTTCAGTTTGAAAATTCTTTATATTTAAATTGACAGCGTTTCTTTCTACTAATGTTTTGAAAATATTTGCCTTGTTGCTATTTTGTTTTTCCATTGTCCCAATACAAATGAGATTTGGAAAGGTCGCATACCGAGGTTTATGATGAATTTCTCCATTAATTTTTCTAAAAAAAGGTAATATCAATCCTATAGATCGATCAAGGACCTTTTTTAAATCCGACGAATATCCGCCAAAAGTTACGGGAGTAAGAAATATTATAATTCCACATTGCCTCATTTGTTTTGTAATATCTCTGGCAGCATCATTAATAATACATATTCCGGGAGTTTTTAACCAACAACCGAAACAACCTAAGCATGGTTTTATATCAATATCCTTAAGAAAAATTGAATTATAGTTAATATTGTTATTAACCATTTTTTTAACTAATAAGTCATAAACAATTTTATTTTTTGCTTTATCTTGTCTCCCATCCAGAATTAATGCATTCATTCTTTACTCCAAATTTTCTTTATTTACAAATAAAAAATAATTTTCGCTCATTCTCCATACAAATTATCCCACCACTGTGGTTCATCTTTTAACCATTTGTCAAAATAAGCCATAATTGATTTTGTCCATTTTTCACGTTTATCATAAGTTAAAATCCAATGATTTTCACCTTTTACCTGCAAAAATTCCACTTCTTTGCCTAAGAGTTTCAAGGCTGTATATAGTTGAATACTTTCTCCAGGTGGAACATTGGTATCAGACATGCCATGAGTTAAGAGTAAAGGTGTATTTATTTTATCAGCGTTAAATAAAGCACTTTGTCGGACGAAATAATCTTTATTGGTCCATGGAAAACGGGTAGCATTTGCAACCGCACCATAGGAATATCCCCAATATCCCTCTCCCCAATAACTTGCTATTGAACTTATCCCGGCATGAGAAACTGCTGCTGCAAAAATATCAGTATGTGTAATTAACAATTCTGTTGTAAATCCTCCGTAACTCGCACCGATGCAGCCAACTTTATTGGGATCTGCATAGGGATGAGAATCCAAAAATTCTTTTGTACCCTGGATAATTTCATCAATTACAATAGTTCCCCATTCATTAACATGTTTAGCAGAAAATTCCTGTCCAAATCCGGTTGCACCGCTTGGTTGTAGTACATAAACAAGATATCCCTGAGCTGCCCACAATTCTTTTGGATACCTTCCGCCAAAATCTCTGGTTACCGGACTTGTACCTGCATAATAATAAACAATTGTCGGGTATTTTTTTTGACTGTCAAATCCCGGAGGAAAATAAATCCTTCCCTCAATTTCTATATTTTCTTTGTTTTGAAATGTCCAGCGTTCAACTTTACCATAAACTGTATTTTTTAATATATTCTGTCCGGTATCATAAATTAGTTTACTTTGATTACGTCTAAGATTTAAACTGTATAATTTTGGAGGACATGATGCCCCTGAACCATAATACACTGCGATTTCTTTATTATCAGAAAATTCAATATTCCTGGTAACTTCAGTCTCTAAAGGAATTTTCTCAAACCTTCTTTTTTTCAATAAGTATCTATATAAATTGATATAGGATTTTTCTCCAACCTGAAAATAAATGCAATCCTCAGATTTACTCCAATAAGAAGATTTTATTGAAGGCGCAAATTCCTTTGTAATTGGCTCAATCTCTTTTGAATTTATATCAAAAATATATGCCTGTGTATCATAGTCGTTAGGAATCTTATTTTTTACATTCAGACCTTTTGTTCCAAACAAAGTCGGACCACCAAGAACTAATAATTCTTTATTATTCGGACTCCATTCTACTCCTCCACCCCATTTCAATGTAAAAAGAGTATCAATCATCATTGTTTTAAAATCTAAAAGGTAATAGTCGGTTTTACTGAACGGTCTTTCTGTATAATCCTCATAAGTTGAAGAGAAAACCAATTGTTTGGAATCAGGACTGATACTATGGAAATCGGTAGATAATTTACCGGCAGTTAATCTTTGCCTAACACCACTTTTTATATCAATCATATAAAGGAAACTACGACTCTTAAAACCTTTTTGGCGATCCAGCATACCATCCAACAGGTTTATATTGGGATTTTTTTTTGGCGCCTCTTCTGATAAAGTATATACTATGAATTTACCATTAGGACTCCATGTATAATTATTAAGGTTTTTCAACTCAGATAATAACTTCCGGGACTCACCTGACGGAAATTGAGCGATTTGGAGAGTGCTGGTACCATTTTCAGAAGTAGTAAATGCATATTCGGAATTCGTTGGCGACCATTTAATATTGGAAATATCTCGGCTTCCCTGCAGACTTTTAACTAATTTTCCTCCGGGCAATTCTCGAAACTCAACATGTTTCTCAGATTTTGATTTTCCTTTATTTTGTTTTGAAATTTTCAAAGCTACAACTTTACCATCCCTTGAAATACCATATATTTTAACTTTTCCCAGGTTAAGAATGTCTTCAGTATTTAATATTCTTTCCGGAGAAGATGAAACAAGAATATTTTCTGCAAATTGCTGAGTTAAATTAATTTTACCATTAAATTCAATTGGTGAAGATATATCAGGATCTTTCATGATTTTAATTAGAAGTAAATGTTTTCCGGTTTCAAGCACTATTTTTTTTGTAAAATTGCCCTTATCAATTGCTACTGAGTCTTTTTCCTGGGAAGTTTCTTTGTATCCAATATTTTTTCCATCGAGGAAAACCGCAAACGGATGATAAGAATTTAATGACAATTCACCTTTAACCCAATGTTTAGTGTCCAAATATGTTGCCAGATAATAAAATTCAGGTATATTATTATCCAACTTATTCAATGTAATTATAGTATCACAATTTTCTGTCCATTGTGATGTGATTTCGGATTGCCAAAAAAAATCCTCATCAATCACTGGAGTTAAATTAGAAATATCAATATGCTCGTATTTTAATAGGTCAATATACTTTATAGTCTTCTTATGTAAATTTTTTTCAGCATGAAATACAGGCATTTTTTGTGGAAAGGGGCCGACGAAAAGCCATTTATCAATTTTTATTATTCCAGTAGAATCTGTATTAGTTTCTGAAGCTGGCAAAATAGAAAAACAAAGAATTAAAAAAACAGAAAAAATCATTAAAATTCGTAGTTTATTTGTATACATTTTTTCCCTTTCCTTAGATAATTAATAATAACTTTGAATCGAATATATATTATGAATTTAGAAATTCCAATAAAAAACATCAGCACTAATTATTCTTCCATAT
>JAOZSR010000164.1 GCA_029939575.1 Fidelibacterota bacterium | reverse complement strand
GGTAAAAAGAATATCCACCGGCTGTATTGGAAATTATCCCGAAAAAATCTTCATTCCCAAGATAATTTATCCATGGCAATGGTGTATCTGGTCGAGTAATTACATACTCTCTATTTTTATCATCAAAGTGTCCATATTTCATTTTTATGCTCCTGTATTTTTTTCAGTTTTTTTTAAAGTCTGCTTAAGCAGTTTTAAATTCAACTAATTTTAGTGATTATTATATCGTTTCATCTATATCTATATGTTTTAACATAGTTAACGCACTCCAACTAAATCATTTCAATCCATTTAAATATCCGGCATAAACAACTAAAATTGCATTCCAGTTGATACATGTTTCATTGGAGGCATAACTGTCTCTGGAGTCTAAATAGCAGAGTCCGGGAGTATTATGTCCTGAAAATTTTTTTCTCAATGCACTATCTTCAAGATTTTCGTTTGGTCCTCCTACCAAGAATCCCGGATATATTTCCCAATTATTTGTCAATGAGCAGATTCTATTATGAACTTTTGATGCAGCATTTTCACCGAAACCTGTTACAAAGGATTTATTCAGGCCATTAGCACCAAGTATAAAATTAATTTGACCGATTGCTGCGTTTTTAAAATTATTATTTTCAAATTCATAGGCTCCTGCTAATAAAATAAATCCAAAATTCAGGTTAATTTGTAATGAACCCCATCTGTAATCTCCAGGAATTAACAGGGCCTGATAGCCATCATTATTTTGTCGTAAAAACATTTTATCACAAAAGTTTTTCCATTCTGCTATCAGGAATTGTTTTAATTCTCTATTACCAGAATTTTTTGCATATTTGATATAATTGATAATGGCAAAAGGTGCAACATCGCGCCAAGCAATTTCATTGGGAAATAAGTTAACTTCTTTTATGTTTGTCTTAAAATATTCATTGTATTTGTTCTTTTTAAAAGTACGATACATTTCAACAGCAGCCCAAAGCCGTTCATCTCTATCATCTCTGTCATCGTATTGTCCTGTATGAATATCTTTTGGATTTTTAAATCCATTTTCAGGAATAATATTTGGGTTTTCTTCCAGGTATTTCCAGGCTTTTAATGCTGCTTTTTTACATTTATTGGCAAATTTTTTATCATATTTTTTGAAAATTCTACCTGCTTGTGCCATCACTACTGCAAAATCTGCAGTAGCAGTCGTGGTTTTAATTACAATTATTTGAGGTTTTTCATCATTTTCCGGTTTAAGATCTAATGTTTGAAAAGCCGGTTCTGTTACTTTATGAAACAATCCTCCATCATCATCCTGCATTTTAAACATCCATTCCAATTCATATCTCATTTCATCAAGAAAATCAGGAATGCCATTTCCACTTTCCGGAATTCCAATATCATCACTTTGAAATCCATCTGGGAAAAATTCATATCCTGAAAACATTACTGCTACAGAATATGCTCCATTAACAATATAGCGACCATAATCTCCGGCATCATGCCAGCCGCCCGATACTTCCCGGGTTCCTGTTTTTTTTGTATCAGAATGATAGTGTGCTTTATTTAAATGACAGGCTTTATGTGCAAATTTTCCTGCATATTTCTCATCCAATTTTATCCCACATCGCTGGATATAAAATGTTTTCAATGATTTATTATAAAGTTCATTAAAAACTGAATTATTAATAGCAAAAGTATAAGATTTCTCACCTTTTTCGGATTTGATATAATAGTTACCAGGTGTAAGCAATTCAGAAAAGTCAGCTTTGTAAATAGTATGTCCGGTGGATGGATCATCACTTTTCCATAATTCCGTTTTTCCCTGGAAAACTACTTTGTCACTGTTTTTTTCAACAACTGAAAATGATTTTGCAGGATTTGAAAAATAAACAAATTTTTGTGAATTTGGTAAATAACCAACCTGATTTACCGCAATTTGAGCAAAGGCAGAGACAGCTAATATATTTATTAACACAAAAATAGAAATTGATTTCTTCATTTAGTATCCTTTTTTTTATATGGAGTAAATTGACAGAATTAATTTTTGTATTAACATAATCAATGCACTCCAAACTCTAATTTATGATTTCAAATAGACTTAAGCCTACTTCTCATTTATCCCATCACTATGACTACTATATTTTCTTCTATCATCTTATTTTCCGGAATAAAATTACTATCCAATTTTTCTCCATTGAGAATTAATTTTTTGATTCCCTTTTGAATATTATTAGGATTTTTTACTTTAATATTCAATACTTTACCGCGGAATTTTCTGGTTACGGTGAAGCCATTCCAATTTTCAGGAATGCATGGATCAATGGTCATTCCATTATATTCTGGTTGAATTCCGAGAATATAAACCATTATTGAGTAATAAGACCAGGAAGCAGTTCCACTTAACCATGGCACTCTGGAAGAGCCAAAACGTGGATGGAACTGGCTATGTGTAGATTGACAATAAACATAAGGTTCAATTTCTCTAATTTCTGCTGAATCATTGTATGCTGAAGGTAAATAGGCTTTTAGATAATCATAAGCACGATTACCATTTCCAAGTAATGTTTCAGCAATAATTGCCCAGCCCTGAGTGTGGCAGAAAATTGATCCGTTTTCTTTGGCTCCCTGAGGATACAATGTGGCTTTGATAATTGATGGATCTGTGAATTTATAAGGTTCGCAAACAACAATACCATGTTTTGAAGCCAGACGTTTGTTGACGGAATCCATAGCAATTTTTGCTTTTTCACCGTTTGCATGTCCACTGATGACTGACCATGTTTGTGGATTAAGCCACATTTGTCCTTCTTTGCTATCTTTAGATCCGAATTTCATTCCATCATCTCTGAATGCACGAAGATAATATTCACCATCCCAGGCATATTTATCAATATTACGGTCAAGAATCTCTAATTTTTCAGAAGCCCATTTAATTTCACCGTTTTTATTGAATATTTTGCAAATTTCAATATATGTTTTCAAAGCATATCTTAATTGAAATGCTACAAAAATAGTTTCTCCCAATTGTCCCAATTCCAGACAATCATTCCAATCTGCTAAAAGTCCGCAAGGTAGATTGTGTGCTCCGCATCTTTCCAGATTGAATTGGATGGCACGTTTTAAGTGTCCAAAAACAGTATCTTCACCTTTGTCAGCATAGGGTAAAACTTCATTATAAAACTCAACATTACCTGTTTCTTTGACATAAGCAGGAATTGTATTGAAAAGCCATAAAGAATCATCTGAACGATATTCATTTTCCAGTGGAGCGATTTCCTGCCCTGGATGGTGATCGAAGGGTTTTACAACAGGCATTGCACCACCAGTTGAAACCTGACCAGTAATCATAAGTTTCAATCTTTCACCTGCTTCTTCCGGAATATTATGCAAGACTCCAAGAATATCCTGCAATGTGTCACGATAACCAAGTCCGTCACGAGCACCGCTGTAAACCAAACTTGCAGCACGTGACCAGGCATAAGTAATATGTGAATTGTAAGGATTCCATACTTCCATCATGCTGTTCAAATCTTCGTCTGGAGTTTTAGCAGTAAGAGCAGAAATTCTATTATGCCAGTAATGTTTTACTTTTTGAAATTCTGCTTCAATTTTACCGTCAGTTTTTAAATTTTCAATGGCTTCTTTACCTTCCATATCTGCTTTGCCTATGCCCATTACTACTGTAAATTCTTTTGTTGTTCCGGCTTCCAGTTCAATATCAATTTGCAGAACACCGCAACCATTCCCACCAACAGCGATGGAATTTATACATTCACCTTTTTCGACAATTGCCGGATTATTGTAATTGTTATAAGCACCAATAAAAATATCTTTGTCAGTATCAAAGCCTGAAGGTTCAACACCAATTAAACCCAGAAAAGAATGACGACAGGAATCACCTTTTGTAAAATCCTCAGGAGTGTATGGAAGATATGTATTAACACCATGATCAATAATGTTGTTTTTCACATCCATTGTCAGAGTGTATTGCGAATATTGCAAATTGAAAAAATCATTGTTCAAAATCCAATGTCCGGCATATTCCA
>JAOZSR010000025.1:34854-42114 GCA_029939575.1 Fidelibacterota bacterium | reverse complement strand
AAAATCAAATTTCTTCCTCTGTAATTACATCAATTCCATGTTTCAGTAACATTTCTGCAAAAACTCCATTGCCTTTAATTTTTACATTATTAAAAGTACCGTCGTAGATAACAGATTTTCCACAGGATGGTGAGTGCTTTTTCAAAATGGCTTGTTGGCAATTAACCATTTTGGCAAGGTGTAATGCTTCCAGGGCTCCCTTCCGGAAATTTTCTGTTACATCATTTCCCTTTTGATCTATTACTTTGTTTTTTTGAATTTCAGCAGGAATTCTTGGGGTTGATAAACCACCCAACTGTTCCGGGCAAACCGGAATTGCTTCACCCTTTTCAACCATTTTTGTGACTTTCTTAGAAGTACGATTTTTCCCGTCCCATGCACAATTAATTCCTGCAAGACAAGCGCTTACAATTTTCATGATTTTTAATCTCTTGGTTGTTCCACTTAATTTTTGCTGATAAATTTTTCATTATTGATAATTTTATTAAGAATTCGTAACAGATAATCTAATTTTAAAGTAGGTTGATATTATTTTCCCGGCATGTTTTAATCATTTCGTCTGACCAAATACCAGCCTGTACTTCTCCGATATGAGCCTTTCTTAAAAAAAACATACATAAGCGAGATTGGCCAATACCACCACCAACGGACTGAGGCAGAGAATTATTAAGAATGCCTTTATGGAAAGATTGCTCTAATTTGTATTCCTCGTTTGTAATTTTTACCTGTTTCATTAAAGCATCTTTATTTACCCTAATTCCCATAGATGAAATTTCTAAAGATGAATGAAGGGTAGGGTACCAAACTAAAATATCTCCGTTTAATCCTTTGTATCCATCTGAATTTTCTGTTGTCCAATCGTCATAATCGGAAGCCCGCTCATCATGCTTTTTACCATCTTCCAACTCAGCCCCTATTCCAATCAAAAATACTGCACCTTTTTCTTTACAAATAGCATCTTCTCTTTCTTTGGAAGTCAAATCGGGATACATTTTTCTTAATTCTTCAGTATGTATAAAATAAATATCCTGTGGTAAAAAATCTGGTGGAATTTGAGCATACTTTTTACAGACAGCCTGTTCTGTTTTTTTGATAACTGAATAAATTTTTCTGACAATATATTTTAAAACATTCAGGTTTCTTTCATTTTCAGCAATAATTCTTTCCCAGTCCCACTGATCAACATAAATCGAATGAAGGTTATCCAGTACTGCTTCATCAGGTCGAATTGCATTCATATCGGTGTAAAGCCCTTCACCGCTGATAAAACCGTAATCCGCCAATGCCTTTCTTTTCCATTTTGCCAGAGATTGTACAATTTCTGCCTTTTTATTATCCATAGCCTTGATTGGGAAATTTGCCGGTATTTCTGTTCCTGACAAATAATCGTTTATACCGGATTCGGCTAATACGCATAAAGGTGCGGAAACTCTTCTCAGATTCATTTCAATAGCAAAATTGTCCTGGAAAAAATCCTTGATAAACTTAATTGCAGATTCTGTTTCTCTGATATCAAGATTTGATCGTTCGTTTTGATTTGGAATCAATACTTTTCCATTTTTTATAAATTGTTCTTTTTTCATTTTTTGGGAACTCCCGGTTAAATTATGAATAACATTTCAGAATATTTTGGTAAGGGCCAGGTTTCATCTGGTAAAATTGTTTCCAGTTCGTCAATAAATACACGAACATCTTTTAATGCCGGTACAACATTATCTGCAAAATATTTTGCCTTTGTTGATAAATTATTAATGTCTGCAGCCTCATTTAATAAGTTACTGAATTTTGATACACCTTTGTTGGCTTCATTGATATTATTTATTATTTTTTTCAACAATATCTCAGAGTCAATTGTACTGTTTTCATCTAATATATCAGAAACTTCACGCATCCCTTTAATCGATTCTACCAAGTTGGACTGATATTGAATGGCTATTGGAATTACTTTAGTTTTAACTATATCCATAAAAGTTTTTACTTCGATTTCCAAGGCGTTAATATACTTTTCCAGTTTTGCCTGATGAAGTAAGTCCAACTCGATTTTTTTATAAATTTTTTGATCTGTCAGCATTTTGACATTTTTAGGTGAAACAATTGCATCCAGAGCATATCCGGAATTCTTTAGAATTGTCAATCCCCTGTTTGCAGCCTCTTTTTTCCAGTCAGCGCTATAATTATTTCCTTCAAAACGTACTGCTTCAGTTTCAATAATATATTTTTGGAGAATTTTCAGAGATGCTTTTTTTATATCTACACCCTTTTCTCTTAAAGTTGATATTTCTTTCACAATTAAATCAAGTGATTCTGCCACAGCACCATTGATTACAGTGTTTGGAAAAGAAACAGATTCTGCTGATCCAACCGCCCGGAATTCAAATTTTGATCCGGTAAATGCAAAAGGTGAAGTACGGTTTCTGTCAGTATTATGCTGAATAATCGGAGGCATTTTAGTGACACCAATATCAAGAATCGAATTGTCGTTACTTACCAAATTTTTTCCCTGTTTAATAGCATTAAGAACATTGTTTAACATTTCTCCAAGAAAAACAGACATAATAGCCGGTGGTGCTTCATGTCCGCCAAGTCTGTGATCATTACCTGCTGAAGCCACAGATGCTCTTAATAACCCACCGTATTTATGAACAGCCCTTAAGGTCGCAACTAAAAAAACTAAAAATTGTAAGTTTTCTTCAGGTGTTTTTCCGGGATCAAGCAGATTATTTCCATCAGAATCTTCGAGTGACCAGTTATTATGTTTACCGCTACCATTAATATCAGCAAAAGGTTTTTCATGGAGTAATAAAGCCAGGTTGTGTCGGATTGCAACTTTTTTGAAAATTTCCATTGTGATTTGATTTCTGTCAGCTCCGATATTTGCTTCATCATAAATTGGGGCTAATTCATACTGGTTGGGAGCGACTTCATTATGTCTGGTTTTAGCCGGAATTCCCAGTTTGTATAATTCTGTTTCTACATCTTCCATATAGGCAAAAACACGTTCTTTGATAGAACCAAAATAATGATCATTTAATTCCTGCCCTTTTGCCGGCATTGCACCGATAAGAGTACGTCCTGTCATAATCAGATCAGGACGTAAATTATAAAATGATCTGTCTATAAGAAAATATTCCTGTTCTGTACCAATGGTTGTAATTACCCTTCTTGCTGTTTTATTTCCAAAAAGTTTCAAGACTTTCATAGATGAATTATTAATTGTCTCCATTGACCTCAGTAATGGAGTTTTTTTATCAAGAGCATCTCCGTTATAACTAATAAAAACTGAAGGAATACATAAAATGCCACCTCGCGGACTTTCCATAATAAATGCAGGACTGGTTGGATCCCAGGCAGTATAACCACGAGCCTCAAAAGTAGAACGGCTGCCACCGCTGGGAAATGATGATGCATCAGGTTCGCCCTGTACCAACTGATTGGCCTTAAAACGTTCAACTGCAATCCCGTCATTATCTATCTCTATAAATGCATCATGTTTTTCAGCTGTTAAACCGGTTAGTGGTTGAAACCAATGAGAGAAGTGAGTTACTCCTTTATCAATGGCCCATTCTTTCATGGCATGGGCGACAATATTGGCAATATTCATATCCAGTTTGCCACCCTCCTTCATTATCTTTTTCATTTTTTTATAAATATCTTTAGGGAGTCTTTCTCTCATTTGTGTATCAGCAAAACAATTTTCACCATAGTTTTTCATTTTATTTTTATCAATTACCCTGTTAATTTTATTACGACTATTAATTTCAAAAATTGCTTGTTTTCTCAGGTTATTAAAACCCATTATATTCTCCATATTTTAAATATTCAGATTAAAAGTAAACAAAAAGGGATTAAAGAAATCTGGTATTGTATCCATTTAATTAAAAAAACGCTAATAATTTATTCAAAGTATGTGCCAGTAATTAAAGAAGGGCAGATTTTTGTTTAAGTTGTTTATACCTAACATACTAATCTTGCATAATTTACGGGGAATAGAAATAAAATAATGTCAATATTATTATAAATCTAATATCTACATTATTGTAGCATTTTTTCAAATAACTACATTTTTGTAATAAATTTGCATGATTCAAGACGGTAAAAATATTTGAAAGAGGTTCTGGTATTTGTATTTTTACTAAACCAGGTAGGTGCAACTTAATACAACTTGCATTATGATCTTGGTTTATTTAGATTATTACAAAAATGTAGGGCAGTATTAATACCATACATTTTTGTAATAAATTTGAAGCCAAATCGCCAGGAGTGACACATGGATCAAGAAAATACAAACCTGAACCTTTTATTAAAAATATTAAAAGATGTTAATCTTGCTATTGGTCGAAATCTAAATATTAATGGAGCCAGCAAATCTATACTTTCCATTTTACAGGAATATTGGGATATCATTTCAGGCGCTGTTTTTATTTTGGATGAAGAGGGTAAATATTTAAATATGACTGCCTCAATTGGATATAAAAATAATGTAGCCAAAAAAAAATATAAAGTTGGTGAAGGTTTAACCGGTAAAATAGCAGAAACCGGAAAACCGATTATTGTTCCTCGGGTAAGCCAGGAGCCACTCTTTTTAAATCGTCTAAGTTCATGGAATTCTAAAAAAGATTCGGAACAAAGTTTTATTGGCACACCAATAACCCTGGATTATCAAACGCTGGGAACATTAGTAATTAGTTTAGCCTATGATTCAGGCAGAAATTTTCAGGCAGATTTAAATTTCCTGACAATTATCGCTTCAGCCTTGTTGCAGCCGATTCGGGTTCAGCAGGTTATGGATGTTGAACGCAGAAAACTTCTGGATGAAAATGTTGTTTTGAAACACAAACTCCGGGAAGAATTCAGTTTTAATAAAATTATTGGTAATAGTCACAGTATGAAAGATGTTTTAGCACAAATTGCCAATGTTGCAAGAACCAATGCCACAGTTTTATTAAGAGGTGAGTCCGGGACAGGAAAGGAGTTATTTGCAGAAGCGATTCATTATAACTCTACCCGGCATGATGAACCATTTATTGCAGTAAACTGCGCCGCAATTCCTGAAAATTTGGTAGAATCAGAATTTTTTGGCTATGAAAAAGGTGCATTTACAGGGGCAGAAAAATTAAAAAAAGGACGCTTTGAATTAGCTGATCAGGGTACAATTTTCTTAGATGAAGTTGGCGATTTGTCTCCAATGACCCAGGTGAAATTGCTGAGAGTTTTGCAGGAGCGGGAATTTACCCGTGTTGGAGGTACAGAAAATATAAAAGTTGATGTCAGAATTATTACAGCCACAAACTCAAATCTCGAAGACCTGATTGAAAAGAATCTGTTTAGAGAAGACCTGTTTTATCGCTTAAATGTGTTTTCAATTTTTCTGCCTCGTCTGACAGAAAGAAAATCTGATATCACCTTACTTGCGGATCACTTTATGATGAAATATTGTCGCAAACATCATAAAACTGTCAACCGAATTTCATCGCCGGCAATTGATATGCTGATGCAATACCATTGGCCGGGAAATGTTCGGGAACTGGAAAACTGCATAGAAAGAGCGGTTTTGGTTTGTGAAGATCGTGTTATTCATAGTTATCATTTACCACCCAGTTTGCAAACTGCGGAAAGTAGTAATACTATGACAAGTTTATCATTAAAAGATGCGATTATTTCCTACGAAAAAGAATTAATTAAAGATACTCTGAAATCCTGTAATGGTAATATCGCAAAATCTGCAAGGATATTAAAATCCTCGGAAAGAATAATCGGATATAAAATCAAAAAATTCAAAATTAATATGAAGCGTTATAGGAAATAATCCTGGATATCGATATAATTTTCCGGAGATTCACTTTTTATAATAAAAAATATCTGTTTTGGGTATTTTCGGAAGCTTTGTTACAGTTCTGTTCCCACCTCAAATCATTACTTGCTATTATATGAAATATTTTGTATTTATTAGAAAGTGGTGGATATAATACAAGGGGTAGGTATTATGAATACTAATCAATCAAAAACAATTTTACTTGTAGATGATGAGGCTATAATCCTGGCTGCTGAAAAACTTGATTTGGAAGATTATGGATATCAGGTAATTGAAGCATATTCCGGAGAAGAGTCTATCGAATTATTCAAATCAAATCCCGAAATTGATATGGTAATAATGGATATTGATTTAGGTAATGGAATGGATGGACCGGAAGCAGCTAAAATAATTTTAAAAGAACGATCAATACCCCTTCTATTCATGTCAAGTCATACCGAACCGGAAATAGTGGGAAAGACAGAAAGAATCACTTCTTATGGTTATGTTGTTAAGAATAGTGGTGTTACAGTTATTGATGCTTCGATCAAAATGGCTTTTAAACTGTTTGATGCTCATGAAAAATTAAAAAATAGCGAAGATAAACTTAAGAAAACTCAAAAAATAGCAAATATGGGTTATTGGGAACTTGACTTACAGAGCAATGAACTAACCTGGTCAGAGAATGTTTATGACATATTTGAAATCAGTCCGGAAAATTATAAGCTAACCGGCGAATCGTTTATTAATTTCCTGCATCCTGATGATATAGAAAAAACTGAAAAAACTTTCCGGGAATCACTTAAAAAGAAAATTCCATACAACATGGATCATCGGATAGTATTGAAAAATAATAAAATAAAATACCTCCACGAGCACTGCAAAACCATTTATGACAATAATGGTAAACCTATAAAATCATTGGGAATGGTTCAGGATATTACCAGGCGAAAACTTGATGAAATAAAATTATTGGAAAGTGAAAAAAAATATAAATCATTATTTGAATCTGCCAATTATGCGATTTTTCTTGCTGATGCTAAAAGTGGTTTAATCATAGATGCCAATTCCAAAGCTGAAAAATTAATTGGCTATTCCAAAGATAAAATAATAGGAATGCACCAAACAGAACTTCATCCTAAGAAACTTCAAAAATCTGCAAAGGCTTGTTTCCGGGATGATCTTGATAGAAAAGATCAAACAATAACTAAAAATTTTGAAGTAATCCATAAAGATGGCCATGTGATACCTGTGGAAATTAATCCAAGTGTTATTGATATTAATGAAAAGCCTTGTATTTTAGGAATATTTCGAGATGTTTCAGAACGGAAACAAGCAGAAGAAGCATTAATAAATAGTGAAAAACATTATAGACAACTTTTTAATTTATTACCTTATGGCGGAGAGATTTTAGATACAACCGGTAAAATCATAGATTGTAGTGAAAGCACTTTGGATATGCTTGGTTA